>QKJM01000979.1 GCA_003249315.1 Archangium sp. | reverse complement strand
TCCGGGTCTGACATGCGAGGTCGGATTTCCACCCGGCCGCGTGACGACACAGCCAGGGAGGGGGACGGCTGTCGGCGACGCGCTGGCCCAACCTGTCAGACAGCCAGACCGACTGGGGACGGTCGCCTCCGGCGGGCTCCCGGGCTCCTATCGGGGAAACGCCCACCCGCTACCCGTCGGAGGGCGGCCGGAAGGCCGAGCGCCCCCCTCCAGAGGCATTGCCACCTCCAGGAATGCGCTCCCACCTTGGCTACAGGCAAACGAAAGGAGACGGAGCGATATGAAGTCCATCTTCCATATTGGAGTGTGTGTGGCGGTGCTGGGCGGTAGCGCGGCTCTGGCGCAGGGGCGCGAGATGGATGTCATCCGCGCGGACCGCGGCGGCGCGGACGAGGGCCTCTACTTCCTGCTGGGTGCTGGCGCGGAGACCTATACCGGAGACCTGGCGCCCTCGATGGCCACGGCCCCCGCCTACGGGGCCCACGTCGGCTACAAGCCCACGGAGCGCTTCGGCATCGAGCTGGGCTACAACGGCGCCGTGAGCGGTGTGCAGGTGGCGGGGACTCGCATCGAGGATGTGGACGTGGTCCGCAATGGCGTGCAGGCGGCCGCCACCCTCGGCCTCACCCGGACCCGGTTCCAGCCCTACCTGATGGGCGGCGTGGGCTTCGAGTCCCACAATGTCCGCGGCGGTGGAGAGGCGCTCGGCTTCGGCGACGACACCAATGGCTACGTGCCGGCCGGCGCGGGCCTGCGCTACAACATCGGTAGCTTCTTCACCGCCGATGCCCGGGTGAACTACAACTTCACCTTCGGCCAGGACTTCGCCCCCGGTGAGGTCAATGACCTCGGGGACGGCCGCGTCCAGGGATTGCTCCAGCTCGGCGGCATCTTCTAGCCCCATACCGGTGAAACTCGCGGGACCTGGAGCCCCGCGAGGGATGGGCAGGCGCGGCCCCGGTGGCCTCCACGCACCGGGGCCGGAAGGGTTCAGAGGCCGTCGTCTTCGCGCGGAGGCCTCGCGAAGTGACACCGCTCGTACCGCTCCCCGCTGCCACACCAGCACGGCCGGCTGCGCATGTCGGAGAACACGGCGGAGAACGTCCGCCCGGTGACCGCGGCCTGACGCACCTTCTCCTCCTGGGCCTCGTCGAGCGAGCCCCCCAGCCTCTGAATGGCCTCCTTCAACTCGAGGAGGGCCTGATCGACGAACACGTCTTCCTCCCCCTCCTCCCTCCGCGGACACGCCTCGAGCGCCCGCTTCAGAGGCTCGATGGCGCGCGCGTCTCCATAGCGCGACAGGTTCATCGCGCCCGAGATGGGCTCCTGCTCCAGCGCCTCGAGCAACGCCGTGAAGATGCGCTCGTCCCTCACGCCGCTGCGGGCCAGCACGGCCAGCACCGAGAACCACGCCTCCCCCTCCTTCACTCGGGCCAGCCGCTCGAGAGCGACCGGGACCGCCGTGGGCCCCAGCTCCTCGAGCTGCGCAAGGCGCTCTTCGTAGGGCACCTGCCCCGGCTCGTGGCGCATGAGTTCGTCGAGCATCCTGCCAATGGCCTCCTGCCTCGGGTCATTCGTCATACGAGGCCCACTCTAGAGCCAACGTTCTAAGTTGGCACGCCTTGCCTACTCAAAATGTAGTCACCCGGTCGAGGTCGGGCGCCCGGGCCTCTGCCGGCCTGGAGGGGCCGCCTCCTCGCCCGGTCTCGCGCAAGGCGGACGGGGGCCTCGCCAGGAGGCCTGATTTTCGCTTGCAATCCCCTCGGGATAGGTCGATCTCACCGCCCCTCCTCGGCGAGCGCTCCAAGCCGGAGCTGCCCCATGCGGTGGAAGCCGCGCCCCCCCCTCCCCGTGCTGACCGATCTGCTCGTCATCTTCCTGCTGCAGGCCCTCTACGTGAGCATCTCCACCGTCCGGTGGATCTTCCTCATGAGGGGCCACCCCCTTCTGGCCTCCTTCATCAGCTTCTTCGAAATCATCCTCTACGTGGTGGCGCTGGGCATGGTGGTGGGGCAGCTCGGAGACCCCCTTCGAGTGGTGGTGTACGCGCTGGGCTACGCCATGGGCATCTTCGTCGGCAGCAGGGTCGAGGAGCGGCTGGCGCTCGGCTACACCCTGTTCCAGATCATCACCCGCCCGCCCTCCAGCCTGGCGGCCCGGCTGAGGGAGGCAGGGATGGGCGTCACCGTGTGGAACGCCGAGGGCCGGGAGGGCGACCGGTTGGTGCTGATGGTGGTGGCCCGCCGCAAGTGGACCCCCATGGTGATGAAGCTGCTGGAGCAATTGGACCCCAACGCCTTCGTCCTGCAGAGCTCGCCCCAGGCCTTCCGCGGCGGCTTCATCGACAAGTACCTCAAGCCGCGCATCGTCTCCGCGCTGCCCGTCCCGCCCCCCGAGAGCGTCCCCTCGTCACGGACCGGCTCCTGACGGCCAGTCGGGGCCTTGCGCTGCCGAGCACCTCGACGAACGTCGCGTCCTAGGGGCGATGAACCTCGAGGAGCAGCACATCCTCGGGCTGACCTACATATTGGAGTGTCGTCGCGGCCCACAGGGCACAGCGCAGGGACTTCGCCGCAACCCATGAGCCCAGAGGGAGAGGGGGCATACACGGATTCAACTCCAGGTCCGTGACACCCTCACCCCGTCCCTCTCCCGGAGGGAGAGGGGGTGGTGCAGCATTCGGGGACCTCTTCGCCCCTCGCCAGCGCACCCAGCAGCACGCTCATCTCTCCCGGCGTCAGCTCCCGACACGAACCTCCCAGCGCCCTCGCCGTACTCGGCATGCTGTCCACCACGCAGCTCGCCCGCTCCTGCGTCACCGTCAGGCCCCC
>QKJM01000712.1 GCA_003249315.1 Archangium sp. | reverse complement strand
GAAGGTGCGGCTGGTGTCGAGCGGCACGGAGGCGACGGTGGCGGCCATCCGGCTGGCGCGGGGCGTCACGGGCCGGGACTACATCCTCAAGTTCGAGGGCTGTTTCCACGGGGCGGGAGATGCCTTCCTGGTGAAGGCGGGCAGCGGCGTGGAGACGCTGGGGCTGCCGGACTCGCCGGGAGTACCGGCGGCGGTGGCGGGGCTGACGCTCACCGCGCCCTACAATGACCTGCAGGCGGTGGAGCGGCTGTTCGAGACGCGGGGCCAGGAGATTGCCTGCGCCATCATCGAGCCGGTGGTGGGGAACATGGGCGTGCTGATTCCCGAGGAGGGCTACCTCCAGGGGCTGCAGGAGCTCTGCCGCAAGCACGGTGTGCTCTTCGTGATGGACGAGGTGATGACGGGCTTCCGTCTGGCGAAGGCGGGAGCGCAGGAGGTGTACGGGCTGCGGCCGGACCTGACGACGTTCGGCAAGGTGATTGGCGGCGGGATGCCGCTGGCGGCGTACGGCGGGCGGCGGGACATCATGGAGAAGGTGGCGCCGGAGGGGCCGGTGTACCAGGCGGGCACGCTCTCGGGGAATCCGGTGGCGGTGGCGGCGGGGCTGGCGAGCCTCAAGGCGCTGCAGGCGCCGGGGGTGTACGAGCGGCTGGACCAGATTGGCCGCGAGCTGGAGGCGGGGCTGCGAGGCGAGGCGCGCGCGGCGGGGGTGGTGGCCACCATCAACCGCGTGGGCAGCATGCTGACGGTCTTCTTCACGGAAGGCCCGGTGTACGACTACACCACGGCGAAGAAGTCGGACACGGAGCGCTACGGCCGCTTCTTCCACGAGATGCTGGAGGAGGGCGTGTACCTGCCGCCGAGCCAGTTCGAGGCGGCGTTCCTCTCGCTGTCCATCAACGAGCCCGAGGTGGAGCACATCCTTCGGGCGGCACGGAAGGCCTTCCAGGCTCTTGGCAAGGCCGACTGAGCCACCGGCGGGCCCCCTCCCCTTTGGCCCCTACACCCTGGTGCGACGCATCGGGTTTGGAGGCATGGGGGAGGTGTACCTGGCGCGCGAGGAGGCGGTGGGCCGGGCCTGCGTGGTGAAGAAGGTCCTGCCGGGGCTGGCGGGGAACGCGCAGTTCCTCGCTCGCTTCCGCGACGAGGCGCGGGTGGTGCTGCGTCTGAGTCACCCGAACATCGCCCGGGTGTGGGCGATGGGGGAGGTGCAGGGGCAGCTCTACCTGGCCATGGAGTACGTGGCGGGCAAGACGCTCAACCGCCTGTCCTGGAGGCTGCGCAAGCAGGGGCGGGAGCTGCCGCTGGGGCTGGCGCTGCTCATCGCCGAGCGGATGTGCCAGGGGCTGGCATACGCGCACGACGCGACGGACGAGCAGGGCCACCCACTGCACCTGGTACACAGGGATTTGTCCCCGGCCAACGTGTGCATCTCCTATGTCGGCGAGGTGAAGATCATCGACTTCGGCGCGGCGCAGTCGACGCTGAAGGAGGCGCAGACGGCGCCGAGCGTGGTGATGGGGAGCATCGCGTACATGTCGCCGGAGCAGGCGCGCAAGAAGCGCGTGGATCGTCGGGCGGACGTGTATGCGACGGGGGTGGTGCTCTGGGAGCTGCTGGTGGGCCAGCCCCTGGTGCCGTCCGGGGACGTGGTGGAGCGCTGGAGGCGCGCGGCCTACCCTCGGTGGGAGCCGCCGAGCCGGCAGCGGCCGGGGCTGCCGCCCGAGGTGGACGCGGTGGTGCTGAGAGCGCTGGCGACGGAGCCCGAGGAGCGCTTCCCGGACGCGGTGTCCCTGGGAGAGGCGCTGCGGGGCCTGCGGAAGAGGTACGCGCCGGAGGTGTCGGACGCGGAGCTGGCGCGGCTGATGGGGGAGGCGTTCGCGAGGGAGAGGCGGGTGGAGGATGGGGTGCTGGCGGAGCTGACGAGGAGCGGGCCTCCACCGAGCCGGAGGCTGTCGGAGAAGGAGATGCCGGCCTTCGCGCCACCGACGGCGCTGGCCTTCGAGCACCGGGCGTTGGAGGCGCCGCCGGGCTTCGTCCCCTCGGCGGAGGTGGAGCTGGTGGAGGAGGCGCCGGCGCCGCGCCAGGCCTCGCGAGAGGTGCAGGTGGCCTTCGACGTGGAGCTCGAGCCCACCACGGAGGCGGAGGTCGTGGCACCGCGCCGGTGGGGGAAGGTGGCGGCGCTGTTCGCGGGAGCGGCGGCGCTGGGCTTCCTGGCGGTGTGGCTCCTGGGTTGAACCCCGTCCATGCTATGTGGGGGGCTTATGGCGATTGAGATGGAAACGGGGGCGACGCTGCCCTTCGACCGCTTCTGGGATTGGCTCCAGGACCACCCCAACTGCATCCTCAGCGTGGCGACGGATGACACCTGGCTCTACGACGCCGAGACCCTGCACTGGGCCCTCTTCAGCGAGGAGAACGGCACGCCGGTGGTGCAGCTCATCCAGGGCAAGCGGCTGATTGGGGAGATGGTGCTCGACACGAGCGACACGCTGCACGTGCAGGTGTTGGCGGACCCGGAGAACCTCGAGCGGGGCTACTTCCTCTTCAAGGTGATGGGAGGGGCGCGCGCGGCTCCCCGCCCTCGCTACACCTTCCAGCTCTCCCACGGGATGGAGTCCATTCCCGTGGGACATGTGGCGCTGAAGCACTGAGCCGGGAGGCGCGGGCCTCCCGGCAGGGGCTCAGGACTTCTTCGCGGAGGGCTTGTTGATGTTCGCGAAGAAGTCGTTGCCCTTGTCGTCCACGACGATGAAGGCGGGGAAGTCGACCACCTCAATCCGCCACACCGCCTCCATGCCGAGCTCGGGGTACTCGAGCACCTCGACCTTCTTGATGCAGTCCTTGGCGAGCCGGGCGGCGGGGCCGCCGATGGAGCCCAGGTAGAAGCCGCCGTGCTTCTTGCAGGCCTCGGTGACGGCGGGCGAGCGGTTGCCCTTGGCGAGCATCACGAAGCTGCCGCCGTGGGACTGGAACAGGTCCACATAGGCGTCCATGCGGCCGGCGGTGGTGGGGCCGAAGGAGCCGGAGGCGTAGCCCTCGGGCGTCTTCGCCGGGCCGGCGTAGTAGACCATGGAGTCCTTGAGGTACTGAGGCAGGCCCTCTCCGCGGTCCAGGCGCTCCTTGAGCTTCGCGTGGGCGATGTCGCGCGCCACCACCATCGAGCCGCTGAGCGACAGGCGCGTCTTGATGGGGTAGCGCGAGAGCTCGGCGCGGATTTCGCTCATGGGGCGGTTGATGTCCACCTTCACCACCTCCTCGGAGAGCTCGCCCTCGGTGGTCTCCGGCAGGTACTTCGCCGGCTCGCGCTCGAGCTGCTCGAGGAAGATGCCCTCGGAGGTAATCTTCCCGAGCGCCTGACGGTCGGCGGAGCAGGAGACGGCGATGGCGACGGGGCAGGAGGCGCCGTGGCGGGGGAGGCGGATGACGCGCACGTCATGGCAGAAGTACTTGCCGCCGAACTGGGCGCCGATGCCGGTGCGCTGGGTGAGGGCATGCACCTGCTGCTCCAGCTCCACGTCGCGGAAGCCGCGGCCGAGGTTGTTGCCCTCGGTGGGCAGCGTGTCGAGGTAGCGAGCGGAGGCGTACTTGGCGACCTTGAGCGCGTACTCGGCGGAGGTGCCGCCCACGACGATGGCCAGGTGGTACGGCGGGCAGGCCGCGGTGCCGAGGGCGCGAATCTTCGCGTCGAGGAAGGCCAGGAGGCTCTGCGGGTTGAGCAGCGCCTTGGTCTCCTGGAAGAGGTAGCTCTTGTTGGCCGAGCCGCCGCCCTTGGCCATGAAGAGGAACTTGTAGGCGTCTCCGTCGGTGGCGTAGAGTTCGATTTGGGCGGGGAGGTTGTTGCCGGTATTCACCTCCTTGTACATGTCGAGCGGCGCCATCTGCGAGTAGCGCAGGTTGGCGGTGCGGTAGGTGTCGAAGACGCCGCGGGAGAGGGCGGCCTCGTCCTGGCCCTCGGGGAGGACGTACTGGCCCTTCTTGCCCATGATGATGGCGGTGCCGGTGTCCTGGCAGGAGGGGAGCACGCCGCCGGCGGCGATGTTGGCGTTCTTCAGCAGCTCGAGCGCGACGAAGCGGTCATTCGCCGAGGCCTCGGGATCCTGGAGGATGCGCGAGAGCTGGGCGAGGTGACCGGGGCGCAGGAGGTGGGCGATGTCGCGCATGGCCTCCCGGGCGAGGAGGGTGAGTCCCTCGGGGGCGACCTGGAGGAAGCGCTTGCCGCCTGCCTCGAAGGTGGAGACGTGGTCCTGGGTGACGAGCCGGTAGGGCGTCTCGTCCTTGCCGAGGGGCAGCAGCTCCTGGAACTGGAAGTCGTTCATCGTGGCCTCATTCTCCGAACGGATGCTGGACGCGGAGAGGCATAGCCCTCATTCCCCCCGCTTGTCAGCCCGAGAGCGTTTGGCTGGAGAGAGGCCCTGAGCGGGCCGACAACCTGCCCTCATGCCTGGGCCGGGAGGGAGCGAGCGGTCGGGGGCCTCAATGCAGGGTGGGGCGCTCGCCAAGGCGGCGGAGGAACTCGGGCTCGTCGATCGTCTCCACCCCGAGGGCCCGGGCCTTGTCGTACTTGGAGCCCGGGTTGGCGCCCACCACCACGAAGGAGGTGTTCTTCGACACGCTGGAGGTGACGCGGGCGCCGGCGGCCTCGGCGCGGCGCGTGGCCTCGTCGCGGCTCATTGCCTCCAACTCGCCGGTGAGGACCAGCGTCCTTCCGGACAGCGAGCCCCGGGCGGCGCGAGCCGGGGCCTCCTCGCGCATCCTCACGCCCGCGCGGTGCAGCTTCTCCAGCAGCCGCATGTTCTCGGGCTTCTCGAACCAGTCATGCACGCTTCGCGCAATCTCCAGCCCGATGCTCTCCACCGCCATCAGCTCGTCGAGGGAGGCGTGGCGCAGCGCATCCATGGAGGGGAAGGCCTGCGCGAGCACCCTGGCGATGCGCGAGCCCACGTGTCGGATGTTGAGCCCCACCAGCAGCCGCCGCAGGGGCCGGTTGCGCGCCGCGTCGATGGCGGACAGCAGGTTGTGGATGGACTTCTCCTTGAAGCCGGGTAGCTCCGCGAGCTGCTCGGCGGTGAGGAAGAAGACGTCCGCCGGGTCCTTCACCAGGTCGCGCTCCAGCAGGGTCGTGCCGGTGACGTAGCCCAGGTGTTCGATGTCCATGGCGCCGCGCGAGGCGAAGTGGAAGAGCCATTCAATTGCCTGCGAGGGGCAGCCCTGGTGGTTGGGGCAGCGCCAGTCGGCCTCGCCGGCCTCGCGCACCAGCGGGGTGTCGCACGAGGGGCACTTCTTCGGGAAGCGCCAGGGGCGTGTGTGGGGAGGGCGCTTGGAGACCACCGGGCCCACCACCTCGGGGATGACCTCGCCGGCGCGGCGGACGATGACGGTGTCCCCCACGCGCACGTCCCGGCGGTGTACCTCGTCCTCGTTGTGCAGCGTGGCCAGCGACACCGTGGCGCCACTCAACCGCACCGGCTCCAGCACCGCGAAGGGCGTCACCTTTCCCGTGCGCCCGGTGTGTACCTCGATGTCCTTCACGAGCGTGGTGCGCTCCTCGGGGGGGAACTTGTAGGCGATGGCCCAGCGCGGCGCCCTGGCCGTCTGCCCCAGCTCGCGCTGCAACTCCAGCGCGTCCACCTTCACCACCGCTCCGTCGATTTCATAGTCCACGCTGTGCCGCTGGGCCTGCCAGTGCGCGCAGAAGGCCTGCACCTCGTCCGGGGTGCATACCGTCTTCAGGGCTGGATTCACCGGCAGTCCCACGCGACGCAGGTACTCGAGGGACTCCGAGTGCCGGGAGAAGTCCACGCCTTCCACGAGCCCCAGCCCGTAGCACCACAGCTTCAGCGGGCGCGAGGCCGTCACCGCCGGGTCCTTCTGTCGCAGGCTGCCGGCGGCGGCGTTTCGCGGGTTGGCGAAGAGACGCTCGCCCTTCTCCGCGAGCTGGGCGTTGAGGCTCTCGAAGGCGCGGAGGGGCAGGTAGATTTCGCCGCGCACCTCCAGCAGGCGAGGGGGCTTGCTACCGCGCAGCCGGCCGGGCACCGAGCGCAGGGTGCGCACGTTGGCGGTGATGTCCTCGCCCACGAAGCCGTCTCCGCGAGTGGAGGCCCGCGTCAGGATTCCGTGCTCGTACCTCAGCGAGAGGGCCACGCCATCGATCTTCAGCTCGCAGGCGTAGGCCGGGACGGCGCCGACGCGGCGCGCCACGCGGGCGATCCAGGCGGCGAGCTCCTCCGGGGAGAAGGCGTTGTCGAGCGAGAGCATCGGCACCCGGTGCTTCACCGGGGCGAAGAGCTCGACGCGCCGACCGCTCACCCGTTGGGTGGGGCTGTCGGGCGTCACCAGCTCGGGGAAGGACTCCTCCAGCCGGCGCAGCTCGCGTACGAGCGCGTCATACTCGGAGTCCGAAATCTCCGGGCTGTCGAGCACGTAGTAGCGGTAGTCGTGGTAGTTGATGCGGTTGCGCAGTTCCTCCACGTGGCGCTGGGCCGCCTCGAGCGCGCGCTCCTCGCCCTGGAGGGATGGCGGATGTGGGGCCTGTCCATGCTGCATGACGTCATCCGACGACCTGGGCCTCAAGCTGGGGGTGGGGGGGCGCACCGGCATCCACCGCTCGCTCCTCCGTCCGGTGGGCGGGAATCCTTGGGTCCATCAATCCGGTTGCACGCGGCAACTCCCTGATAGGTTCGCTCCATGATCCGACTCTCCTCCAACCTCCTTGCGGCCCTGGCTGTCTCGGCCGGGCTGGCGGCCCCCGCGGCGCTCGCATGTACCAGCCTGCTGGTGACCCGGGGCGCGTCGACGGACGGCTCCACCTTCCTCACCTACGCCGCGGACTCGCACGAGCTGTACGGCGAGCTGTACTTCACCCCGGCGCGTCGCCACCCCAAGGGGGCCATGCGCGACATCATCGAGTGGGACACGGGGAAGTTCCTCGGGCGCATCGCCGAGGCCCCGGTCACCTACACGGTGGTGGGCAACATGAACGAGCACCAGCTCACCATCGCCGAGTCCACCTTCACGGGCCGCGAGGAGCTCAAGGGGCCGGCGGGCATCATCGACTATGGCTCGCTCATCTACATCGCCCTGGAGCGCGCGAAGACGGCCCGCGAGGCCGTCGAGGTGATGACGAGCCTGGTGGAAGAGTACGGCTATGCCTCCACCGGCGAGTCCTTCTCCATCGCCGACCCCAAGGAGGCGTGGGTGTTGGAGATGATTGGAAAGGGCGAGGGGCAGAAGGGCGCGGTGTGGGTGGCGCGCAAGCTGCCGGACGGGTACGTGCTGGCGCACGCCAACCAGGCGCGCATCCGTCAGTTCCCGCTCAACGACGCGAACACGCTCTACGCGCCGGACGTCGTCTCCTTCGCGAAGGCGAAGGGCTGGTACAGCGGGGCGGACAAGGACTTCAGCTTCGCGGATACGTACGCGCCGCTGGACTTCGGGGCCGCGCGCTTCTGCGAGGCGCGGGTGTGGAGCGTCTTCCGGCGCTCGGCGCCCTCGATGGGGCTGACGGTGGACTACGTGGACGGCTCGCAGCCGGACAAGCGCCTGCCGCTGTGGGTGAAGCCAGACAAGAAGCTCTCGGTGCAGGACACGATGGGGCTGATGCGCGACCACTTCGAGGGCACCGCGCTGGACATGACGAAGGACGTGGGCTCCGGGCCGTATTCCTGCCCCTACCGCTGGCGCCCGATGACCTGGGAGGTGGATGGCAAGAAGTACCTCAACGAGCGCGCCATCTCCACGCAGCAGACGGGCTTCTCCTTCGTGGCGCAGATGCGGGACTGGCTGCCGGCGCCCATCGGCGGCGTGCTGTGGTTCGGCGTGGATGACACCTTCACCACCGTGTACACGCCCATGTACGCGGGCATCCGCGAGGTGCCGCGGGGCTTCGCCCAGGGCGTGGCCAGCCGCACGAAGTTCTCCTGGGACTCGTCCTTCTGGGTGTTCAACTGGGTGTCCAACCAGGCCTACTCGCGCTGGAGCGACATGATCGTGGACGTGCAGCGGGAGCAGGGACACCTGGAGGGCCAGTTCCTCGCCGACCAGGCCGAAGTCGAGAGGACGGCGCTGAAGCTCTACCGGAGCACGCCGGAGGAGGCGCGGGACTATCTCACCCAGTACTCGGTGAAGCAGGCCGACACGGTGCATGCCCGCTGGCGCGAGCTGGGGGAGAACCTGCTGGTGAAGTACATCGACGGCAACGTGCTGGACGAGAAGGGGAAGGTGCAGCACCCCAAGCAGCCGGACGCGTGGTATCGCAAGATTGTCCGTGATGCCGGTCCGCGCCTCGAGCTGAAGGAGTTCCCCAAGCCCGAGGAGAAGAAGCCCGAGGCGAAGCCGGCGCAGCCTCCGGCGTCGAAGCCCACGGTGGCGCCAGCTCCTTGAAGTCGGACGTCTCCCTGGTGGGGTGGCGGGAGCTCGGAGGACTGTTGCTCCCGCCTCCTGGAGGGGGCGGGGTGGGTGTTGCATCCGTATGAATTCCAGCTTCGAAATCGAGAGCGCGGCGGCGACGCACATCGGTCGCCGGAGCAACAACGAGGATTCCTGGTGCGTCGAGTCGGAGCTGGGTTTCTTCGCGGTGGCGGACGGGTTGGGCGGGCATGAGGGTGGGGAGGTGGCCAGCCGGCTCGTCCTGGAGGCGATGACGGACTTCCTCGCGTCCCGGAAGGAAGCGGGGCAGGGGTCTGCCTCCTCGTCCGCTGGAGAGAAGGGGGAGGCGGCGGAGGCTCTGCTGGCCGTGGCGGTGCGTCAGGCCCATGAGGCGGTGCGGGCGCGGCAGGAGGGTCGGCTGTCGGTGATGGCCTCCACCGTCACCGCGGTGCTGCTGGAGGGCGAGTCGGTGGGGGTGTGCAACCTCGGGGACAGCCGCACCTATCTGCTGCGGGACGGGAGGCTGCGGGCGCTCACGAGAGACCACACGGTGCTCGCGGAGATGGAGGAGGCGGGGATGGACACGAGCAGCCCCTTCGTCTCCATGCACCGCAACTCGCTCACGGGCGCGGTGGGCATGGAGGAAAGCGTCGAGGCAGAGTGCCAGCGCGTGCCCTTGCAGCCGGGCGACGCGTTGCTGTTGTGCAGCGATGGCCTGTACGAGCCGCTCAAGACGGCGCGCATGGCGGAGCTGTTGAAGGAGGGCGAGTCGGCCCCGGTGCGGGAGGTGGTGGAGCGGCTCGTCGCCGAGGCCCTGCGGCGTGGGGGCACCGACAACGTCACCGGGGTGCTGGTGCGGGTGCGCGGCTGAGGCGCCGCGGTCTTCGGGGCGGCCTCAGGAGCTGGCTGCGGGCAGGGCCGGCAGTTCCGTCGCGGGCGAGAGGCTGATGATGACGGACTTGGAGGTGGGGGTGCGGCTCTTCTCCGCCACGCTGTCGAGCGGCACCAGCACGTTGGCCTCGGGGAAGTAGGTGGCCGCGCACCGGCGCGGAATGTCGTACGGCACCACCACGAAGTGCCGGGCCACGCGGGCCTGTCCCTCGAAGTGACTGGTGAGGTCCACCGCCTGTCCGGCCGTCAGGCCCTGCTCCCGCATGTCCTCCGCGTTGAGCAACACCCCCCGTCGCCCGCCGCGGATGCCTCGGTAGCGGTCATCCAGCCCGTACACCGTCGTGTTGTACTGGTCGTGCGTGCGAATCGTCATCATCAGGAGCTGTCCGGGCTCCAGCTTCAGCCGGGGCATCTCATGCACGGTGAAGTGGGCCTTGCCGTCAGGCGTGGTGAAGCGGCCCTCGCGCGGCCCGTTCGGCAGGGAGAAGCCTCCCGGCTCGCGCACCCGGCGGTTGAAGTCCTCGAAGCCTGGAATCACCCGGGAGATGAGCTCGCGAATCCGGTCGTAGTCCTCCACCAGCCCGGCCCAGTCCACCTGGCTGCGCTCGCCCAGCACCGCCTTCGCCAGCCCGGCGACGATGGCCGGCTCGCTGCGCAGGTGCTCCGAGGTTGGCGCCAGCGCCCCGCGCGAGGCATGCACCACGCCCATGGAGTTCTCCACCGTGACGAACTGTGGCCCGTTCGCCTGGATGTCTCGTTCGGTGCGGCCGAGGCAGGGCAGGATGAGGGCTCGTCGTCCGGTGACGAGGTGCGCCCGGTTGAGCTTGGTGGACACCTGTACGGTGAGGCGTGTGCGGCGCAGGGCCTCGGCGGTGCGCTCGGTGTCTGGCGTGGCCGAGAGGAAGTTGCCGCCCATGGCGAAGAACACCTTCACCTGGCCCTCGTTCATGGCGCGGATGGCGCCCACCGTGTCCAGCCCGTGGTGACGTGGCGGCTCGAAGTGGAACTCGCGCTCCAGCGCATCGAGGAAGGCTGGCCGGGGCTTCTCCCAGATGCCCATGGTGCGGTCTCCCTGCACGTTGCTGTGGCCTCGCACCGGGCACACGCCTGCTCCCGGCTTGCCGATGCTCCCTCGTAGCAGCGTCAGGTTGACGACTTCCTGGATGTTGCCCACCGCGTTGCGGTGTTGCGTCAGGCCCATGGCCCAGCACCAGATGATGCGCTGCGTGCCGGCCAGCCACTGCGCGGTCGTCTCAATCACCGCGCGAGGCACGCCGCTCTGCTCCACCACGTCCTCCCAGGACACGGAGTCGAGGTGGGCCACGTACGACTCGAAGCCGAGCGTCTTGTTCTCCACGAAGCTCCGGTCCACCACCGTGCCCGGCTGCTGCTGCTCGAGCGCCAGCAGCGCCTTGCCGAGCCCTTGCAACAGGG
>QKJM01000449.1 GCA_003249315.1 Archangium sp. | reverse complement strand
GGACGCCCTCCCTGGTTCCCTTCTTCGGGTTCCTGCCGCTCGCGTGGGCCACGATCCGATCGGGCATACTGGCCCTCGTGCGAGGAGGCGTCGTCTGGCGCGAGACCTTCTACCCGACATCCGTCGTCCGGGCGGGACTGCGGCTCAAACCTTGACCACCAGGCGCATCAACGAAAGCGCGGCCGCGAGCACTCGCTGAGAGAAGGCCACCAGCTCAACCCGGAGCCAGCACCAGACCGTCCTTCACACACTCCTCCAAGGCGGCGCGGATGTCCGCCTCCGGCACGCCCGTCGCCGATGCCACGCCCTCCGGCGTCAGGCCCTCCATCGCCATCTTCACCGCCAGCAGCGCCCTGTCGCTCGCCGCCATGTACATCGTCACCAGCGTCTCCGGGTGCCGCCACAGCAGCGCCATCTCCTGCCCCGCCGCCGGCTCGCCCTTCCCCTTCGCCCTCACGTACGCACACAGCCGGAAGGGATGCTCCAGCACCGCCAGCGTCGGATTCACCGTCAGCCGCTCCACCCGCTCCGGCACCGGCTCCATCGAGGAGAACACCTCGAAGTCCGTCCATTCGAAGCGCGCCAGCGCGGGCACGTACCCCGGCAGCCCTCGCCGCTCCGCCTCGTCCGCCAGGAAGCCCGGGAAGCCCTCCCCCATCCGGTTCAGCTCGAAGGAAGTCCCGGGCCGCAGCGCCTCGTACGCCCGCACCAGCTCCTCCCAGCGCTCCTCCCCCACACCGCCCCGCGTCAGCGGGAAGAGCTTCTCCAGCGTCGCATTCACGTGGTGGCGGACCAGCCGGCCATAGATCGCCACCCGCGAGCGCGAGGCCTCCCAGCCCGGATGCGCCGCATACAGCCGGTCCACCTGGCCCGGGTCCGCGAAGTACTCCTCCATCGAGTCGAAAAACCCGCGCAGCCCCGGCTTCATCGCGCCTCCAGCTCGGCCAGCACCGCCCGCGCCCGGTCCGCCTCGTCCAGCACCGCGTCCATCGAGGGAATGTCCTGATCCCACTCGATCAAGGTCGACACCGGCCCCGTCCGCTCCAGCACGTAGCGATACAGCTCCCACACCTCGTCGCAGACCTCGGCCCCGTGCGTGTCGAGAATCACGTCCGGCTGCCGCTCGTGCCCCGCCAGGTGGATCTGCACCACCCGCTCCAGGGGGAGCGCGTCCACGAAGGCCCTCGGCTCATACCCGTGGTTCTGCGAGTTCACGTACACGTTGTTCACGTCCAGCAGCAGGCCGCAGTCCGCCTGCTCGGCCACGTGGCGCAGGAAGGTCGCCTCCTCCAGCGTCCCCCCGGGCATGCGCGCGTAGTAGCTCGGATTCTCCAGCAGGAAGGGCCGCTCCACCCGATCCATCACCTCGCGCACCCGCGGCACCACGTGCTCCACCGCCTCCTCCGAGAAGGGCAGCGGCAGCAGATCATACAGGTACACCCCGCCCAACCGCGTGTAGCAGAGGTGATCCGAGAAGAAGGGCGCATCCACCCGCTCCACCAACGCCTTCAGCCGCGAGAGGTAGTCCTCGTCCAGCGGCCCCGGCCCGCCCACGTTCAGCGCCACCCCGTGCGAGAGTACCGTCCAGCGCTCCGCGCACGCCTCCAGCGCGCGCTGCGGCCGACCACCGAGCGTGAGAAAGTTCTCGGGGATGATCTCCACCCAGTCCAGGGCCCGGGTCGTCTCGGGGAGCTGCGCGTAGAACTCGCGCCGCAGCCCGATACCCGCCCCCAACGGCTTCAACCCATGTCTCCGCGCATAGCTCGACGGCACGTCGGACTCCTCTGGAGTGAAGACGGGCGACAAGGAGGGGGCTCCTCCCCGCCGCCCGTGGAATCACGGCTCGGTGTTACTCGTCCTGGGCGCCGCCGCACGACCCGCTGCCGCACTTCCCGGCGCCGCACTTGTGCTCGCTGGCATTCCCGTCGGTGGAGGCGGGCTGGGCCCCACAGGAGGCCTCGGCGGCCTTGACAGGGGTGCCCTCCGCGCCCGCGGCGGACGCGGACTCGATGTGGCAGGCGTAGTCCTTGCCCTTCTCGCTGGTCGCCGCCGGCCCGGACGTCTGCTTCCCGGTCGCGCAGCCAGCCGCCAGCGTGGAGAGGGAGAGAGTTCCAACGAGCGCCGCCACGGTCTTCACATTCATGGTGCTTCCTTCCAGGACCTCATGGAGTCGAACTTCAACGGGCAGGGATACGCGCCCCCACACGGTCCGGTTGCAAGGGGTCTCCCCTCAACGAGAGAGGTCCCGTCATCTTCCGCTCTAGCAGAGTTTTCCTCCCTGAGAGAAGCCGCCCACGGCGCCGGGCACGGGGCGGCACCAGGCCACTCCCCCGACCCGAACCAGGAGGACCTGGACGGCCTCCCTCCAGACGCGCACGTGCTCCGGGTAAACCTTTGACAACCGGCCCGACACCCCACCCCGAACGTTACCAGGCAGGCAGACAGGCCAGAAAAATCAATATGTTGCGAAGCCATCCCCCGGCAGGAAGCTGCCCGCGCCCCCTGTCCGTTTTCTTGACCGCAAGAGGAGTTCACCGCGAAAACGCTCGTTGCAAATTGGTAAAAGCCTCCGCACAGTGAACGTGACGGAGCGGGCCGGGTCAGAGAAGGGCCGATAAGCCTTCTCCCGGGACATGCAGAGATGAACGAGAACGCACTCAACGCGAACGTGGGGCTGAAGCTGCGGAGCCTGAGGCTCGCGCGGAACATCAAGCAGACGGACGCGGCGAAGGACCTGGGAGTCTCCCCGGCGTACCTGAACCTGATCGAGAAGGGCAAGCGGGTGATGCCCTTCCCCCTGCTGTGGAAGGCGCTGCGCTACTTCGATCAGGATCCGGAGCAGTTCATGTCCACCCTGGGCGAGGGGCGGGTGGACGAGGCGCTGGCGAAGCTGCTGGACGAGCCGCTCCTCAAGAGCCTGGACATCGATCCGGAGTCGCTGCAGAGCCTGTCGGCCGAGCCGAAGCTGGCGGGGACGGTGGCGGCGCTCTTCAACCTCTACAAGAACACCCGCACCCAGCTCGAGAACGTGCTGGCCCAGCTCAACGCGGAGGAGCGGGCGCGCGCCCAGGGAAGCACGCCGGGAGCGCCGCCGGGCCTGCGCTTCGACTACTCGCCCTTCGACGAGGTGAGCGACTTCCTGGAGTCCCACCACAACTACTTCCCGGATCTGGAGGAGCAGGCGGACAGCCTGCGGCGCGACTTCAAGCTCGAGCGGCTGGTCACCAGCCCCCAGCTCATCCGCCTGCTGGAGGAGCGCTTCGGCTACAAGGTGCGCTTCGCGTCCGCCTCCAGCGGCTCCTCGGTGGTGCGGCGGCTGGAGCCGGAGACCGGGGAGCTCATCCTCTCCCCGGATCTGACCGAGCAGCCGCTCAAGTTCCAGCTCGCCGCCTCCATCGGCCTGCTGGTGATGGACCGGGAGAAGCTGGTGGAGCGGATCGTGGGGGCGGTGCGCACCCGGCACGCGGAGACGCTGCGGCTGATCAAGGTGAACCTGGCCAACTACTTCGCCGGGGCGCTGATGCTGCCGTACGGGGACTTCTTCAAGGAGGTGGAGCGCACCCGCTACGACGTGGAGCTGCTCTCCCACATCTTCGGCACCACGTACGAGACGGTGGCCCACCGGCTGTGCAACCTCTCGGACCCGAAGCGCCGGGGCGTCCCCTTCCACTTCCTGCGCTCGGACATCGCCGGCAACATCTCCAAGCGCTACAGCGGCACGGGGCTCAAGTTCGCCACCGGCGGCGGCTCGTGCGGCAAGTGGGCCGTACACCTGGCCTTCCTCAACCCGTCGCAGATCACCCGGCAGTACTCGATGATGCCGGACGGCACCGCGTACTTCTGCTTCGCCAAGGTGCAGCTCCAGCCGATCGAAGGCTCCATCGTCAAGGGCACGGCCTACTCCATCGGCCTGGGGACGCACGCGGAGAACGCGAAGTTCCTGGCCTATGGGCTGCCCACCACGGACCTGCGCAAGGACGCGGTGCAGAGCGGCGTCTCCTGCCGCTTCTGCGAGCGCACCGACTGCAACCAGCGCGCGGCGGCCAGCTACCGCTTCGCCTTCTCCTTCGACGAATACACGAAGAAGGATTGCTTCTTCTCGCCCCTGCTCGTCCATGAGGCCGGCCGCGCGGAGCCACTGGACAAAGCCCCCCGCCGCCGTCAGAACCCCAAGGGCGAGTAGCCGAGCACCACATCCATGAGCCTGACCGACACCGAACGCGCCCACGTCCTCGAAGCCCTGCAGAACCAGCGCAACGCGCTCCCCGCGACGCGCCTCACCGGAGATCCGGCGGAGGTAGGCAGAGGGCTGATCCACCTGGCCGAGCTGCACGGCATGCTGGAGGAGCACGCCGAGAGCCGGCAGCACTACGAGGAGGCCCTGGGCTTCTTCCAGACGGCCGGGGACAAGCACGGCCAGGCGCAGGTGTACTTCGGCCTGGGGGTCGCGCGCGCCCACTTCGAGGACCACAAGGGCGCGATCGAACACATCGCCCGGGCCACCTTCCTCTTCAACGAGCTGAAGGATCAGGACAACGAGGCCCTGTGCCGGGCGGCCATCGGCGAGGCCCTGCGCTCGCTGGGCCAGGCCCGGGGCGCCGAGGAGAAGTACCAGGAGGCCCTGCTGCTGTACCGGCAGGCGAAGAACAAGCCGCGCATCGCCTCGCTGCTGCTGGACATCGGCGACATCCGCATGGAGTCGGGTGACTACGAGGCCGCGCGCAAGCGCTTCGCCGAGGCGCTGCCGCTGTTGGAGGAAGAGGGCGAGCCGGAGCCTCTGGCGCTGTGCCGGCTGCTTCTGGGCGAGGCAGAGGGCCTGCTGGGCAACCACGACCGGGCGAAGCCGCACCTGCGAGGCGCGGTGGAGCTGTACGAGCAGCTCCATGATCACGCCTACGAGGCGCGCGCGCGGTGGGACCTGAGCCTGGCCTGCTTCTACACCGAGGACTGGAAGGGGGCGCGCGCGGAGCTCGAGGCCGTGCTGCCCCTCTACGAGGCCCAGAAGCGGCAGGACGACGTGACGAAGGTGAAGAAGGTGCTGGCCCACTTCGAGGCCCGGGGCCTGTAGCCGGGCTCGCGGCTCAGGCGTGCAGCCCTGCCCCCACGGCCAGGGCCAGCAGCCCCAGCACGCCCATGGCATAGAGCGCGTACCGCCACTCCCCACGGCGGCCCAGGGTCGCGCCCGCGACCATCAACCGCACCACGGGCGTCGCCAGCAACACCAGGGCCGCCACCCTGCGCAGCACGACGGTGAGCACGTGCGCCCTCTCGGAGTCCGACAGGGACTCCAGCCCCAGCGAGGCCAGGAAGAGCATCCCGCTCAGCAGGGCCCCCGCTCTCAGGAGATGGGCGATCCACCGTTCTCCGGCCTCGGCGCGCTCGGCCACGGAGTCGACCTCGAGCGAGCGGTGCGAGGACTCGGGGGCCGAAGGATGTACCTCCTCGCTCAGTTCAGCAGGCTCGGCCACAGTCCTTCCCCTCCCTTCCAGAACATCTGGGCCGCCACCAGCAGCAGCACCAGCGCGAACAGCCGCCTGAGCACCGGGGTGGGCACGCGCGGCATCAGCCGGCTGCCCACGGACGCGCCACCCAGCACCCCCACCACCAGCGGGGCCACCAGCCCGAGCTTCACGTGTCCTCTCAGAGCGTAGGCCGAGACACTGGCCGCCCCCGTCACGCCGATCATCAGGTTGCTGGTGGCGCTGGCCACCTTGAAGGGCACCCCCATCACCTGGTTCATCAGCGGCACCTTCAGCGGGCCTCCGCCCACCCCCAGCAGCGCCGACAGGCCACCGGCCACGAAGGAGCCGGAGATGCCCAGCGGGTAGTGAGCGGGCACGTATTCCTCCAGGCGCTGCTCCCGCGGCGCCCGGGAGACGAGGATCTGCGTCGCCACGTAGAAGGTGAAGAGACCGAACACCACCGCCACCCACGCCGGCGACACCAGCCCCGCCACCAGCCCTCCGGCGATGGCCCCCAGCACCGTGGCCAACTCCAACGTCAGTCCCAGGCGGATGTCCGTCAGCCCGCGATCCACGTAGCTCGCCGCCGCCGCGCTGGAGCTGGCCACCACGCACATCAGACTCGCCGGAACGGCTTCTTCCAGTGGAACCTGGAAACCCAGTACCAATGTGGGAACCAGGATTACCCCTCCACCGATACCGAGGAGCGCACCCGTGGCACCCGCGAGCCCTCCGGAAGCGATGAGGAGAAGAATCGTCATACCGAAGGAGAGAATAGGTGCCCGCGTGCGGATCGGATAGCGGCATTCCTGAGCAGTCTGGGAGCTCGCCCGGCCGGCTGCTCCACGAGGAACATGCCGCTGTCGGCTAGGCGGCGCAGGCGCCGATGGTGCCCTCGGGGAACTCCGAGAGGAAGCGCGCGCGGGTCCGAGGAGTGAAGATGCCGCGCGTCATGTAGGCCAGCAGCCGGCGCAGTACGACGCGCGACTGCTCCATCGCGCGCTCCACCTCCTCGGCGAAGTCGAAGGAGTCGTTGCGATACAGCTCCTGGAAGCTGAGCTGCGAGTACGCCGGCAGCGCCCGCCTCCTCCCCAGGGGGCTGGAGAGGTACAGCCCCGCCAGGTACAGGCCCCGCACCCACCCATCCACCTGCTGCGGCGTGGGCGCCTGTTGCAGCGTCTCCTGCGAGGCCAGCCTCACCAGCTCGTAGATGCCGCGCCCTATCCCGTGCAGCGGAAAGCCCGCGCTCTTCGTCACCTCGAACTTGGCGCGCAACTGAGGGCTGCCCACCAGCTCCATCCCGTACAGCTCTCGCAGGTAGAAGAGCGTCTGCGTCCACTCTATCTGCCGGTGCGCCACCATCGCGTGCTCGCCCCGCCGCCGGTGCTGCAGCACCAGCCGGTCCACCAGCGGGTGCAGCGTCCGATCCAACGTCAGGTGGGTGAAGTAGCCCGCCAGCAGCGCCAGGCCCGGCTCGGTGCCCACCAGCGCCCCCGCCGCCACCAGCTCCGCCATCTTCAACCCCAGCCCCACCGGCGCGCGCTCATGGTACAGCCGGGCGAAGGGCGGCAGCTCCCTCCCGGAGAAGCACACCGAGAGCGGTCCCCTCACCCCCTCGCACAGCGGCAGATCCGGCAGCACCGCCCCGAAGCGCGCGTACGCCAGATCCTCCGAGAGCGCCCGAACGAAGTCCTCGGGCAGCTCGCCAGGATTGGCGGCCAGACGTTCGATGGCGGTCAGATGCAGCAGCAGCGAGGGCATGGGTGCGGCCAGTCGTAAGCCACCGCATCTCGCCAATGCAATGCCCTCCTGCTTCCTGTGCTTGCCAGCAACACCTGGGAAGCTAGATTCTGCGGACATTTCTCCAGAGGAGCCCACCTCCACATGAACTACAGCTTCATCTCCGGCGAGGCCGCCCAGGCGAGCGCTGAGTTGCTCGTCATTCCCGTCTTCGAAGGCGAGTTCGGGGACAAGTCGTCCACGACGCTCGCTGGCGCGAACTCGGCCCTGGAGGGCCGTCTCACCTCCGCCGCCGCCCAGGAGGGCTTCAAGGGCAAGAGCGACCAGTCCTTCATCATCCACACCCTGGGCCGGCTCGAGGCCGAGCGCGTGCTGCTGCTGGGCCTGGGCACGCGCGCGAAGTACACCCCCGAGGTGCTGCGTCTGGCCGCCGGTCGGGCCGCGAAGGCGGCTCAGCGTCTCAAGGCGCGCACCGCCGTGGTCGCCCTCCCCTCCGTGGATGACGTCTCCGCCGCCCTCCGCTCCATCGTGGAGGGCCTGGAGCTCGGCGCCTACCGCTTCGATCGCTACAAGTCCTCCAGCAAGGAGGAGAAGAACGCGCCGAAGCTGACCACCGTGCGCCTCGCCCTGGCCGAGGGCGTGGAGAAGACGAAGGAGCACGAGCAGCTCGTGGCGCAGGCGCAGCGGCTGGCCGAGGCCACCAACTTCGCGCGCGACCTGGTCAACGAGCCCCCCAACGTCGTCAACCCCGAGCGGCTCGCCAAGGCCGCCCAGGAGGTGGCTCGCGCGGGCGGCCTCAAGGTCTCCGTCGTCGGCCGCAAGGAGATCGAGCGACTGAAGATGGGGATGTTCCTCGCCGTCGCCCAGGGCAGCGCCAACGAGCCGAAGCTCATCCACCTCCAGTACGTGCCCAAGAACGCGAAGCACGCGAAGCGCCCCTCCGTGGCGCTGGTGGGCAAGGCCATCACCTTCGACTCGGGCGGCCTGTCCCTCAAGCCCTCCGACGCCATGATCGACATGAAGATCGACATGGCGGGCTCGGCCGCGGTGCTGGGCGCCATGAAGGCGATCGCCGCCCTCAAGCCCACCTTCCCGGTGCATGCCTTCATCGGCTCCTGCGAGAACATGCCCTCGGGCACCGCCTACCGGCCGGGTGACATCCTCACCTCGCGCTCGGGCAAGACGGTGGAGGTGACGAACACGGACGCCGAGGGCCGCCTGGTGCTCGGCGACGTGCTCACCTGGGCCTGCGAGCACAAGCCCGCGGTGGTGATCGACCTGGCCACCCTCACCGGCGCGTGCATGGTCGCCCTGGGCAACTACATCGTGGGCGCCTTCGGAGAGAATGATCCGGCCGTGTGGGAGGTGCTGGAGTCCGCACGCGCGGCGGGCGAGGAGATGTGGCGCATGCCCGTGTCGGATCTCCAGAAGGACGTGCTGCGCTCGGATGTGGCGGACATGAAGAACTCCGGCGAGCGCTGGGGTGGCTCCATCAACGCCGCGATCTTCCTCCGGGAGTTCGTCGGCGAGACGCCGTGGGTACACCTGGACATCGCCGGCCCGGCCACCAGCCCCAAGGAGCGTGGCTACTTCAGCAAGGGCGGCACGGGCGTGGGCGTGCGCACGCTGGTGGAGTTCATGCAGCGCCGCTCCTCGCAGCTCGAGGGCACGGAGCAGCTCTCCTCCGTCGCCCCCGCCGCCGTGAAGCCGCCGCGAGCCAGGCGCTCGAAGAGCTGAGCCCCGCACCGGGCCCGGCCAGGCTCACGTCTGGTCGGGCAACGGACGGACGCTCTCGAAGACGGCGTCCACGTTCCGCAACACCTCCGTGGGCGTCGTGGCGGGCCAGGTGGCGAGCAGCATGAAGACGCGGCCCGGGCTGCCGTCCCGCACCGCCACCCGCCCCTTCACGCTCTCACCCACGCTGAAGTCGAAGCCCACCGCGCTGTCGGACAACCGCAGCGGTTGCGGATCCGTCGTGGAGAAGCCCGGCTGGCTGCGCAGCCCCTCCGTCAGCCGCTCGGCGAACTGGGTGGGCGTGGCCAGCGCCGGCGCCACCTGCAGCACCACCTGGGCCCCGCTGGTGGGGTGACGGAGCACCACGGGAATCACCAGTCCCTCCGGTGTCTCCTCGTCCGTCTCGTCCAGCATCCACTCTCCACCCGGCCGGGTGAACTCGAAGCCCAGCGCCTTGTCCACATAGCGGTGAGGCGCCACCTCCACGACCGGACCGGCGCCTCCCGTCCCCTCCTCGGCGGCAACCTTCACCACCGCCGGCCGAGTCGCACCGCAGGCCGTGCCCAGCAACACGAGCACGCCCCACCCCAATAGCCGCATTGAAACCATGCAGTCCTCCCCCCGCCGGTTGGCTTGAGGAGGACAAGCTGGGGACGAGCGGGCGGCCCGGCCAGGGGGCTGGGCTCGGGAACGAGACCGACCTGTCGGAAGGATGGCGCTGTCAGGCGGTGGAAACTTCGTCCGCGAGCTCGCGCGCGGCGGCCAGGGGATCCTCCGCGGCGTACACCGGGCGGCCCACCACCAGCAGATCCGCCCCCGCGCGCACCGCGAAGGAGGGCGTCTCCGCGCGCGTCTGATCTCCCCTCGCCGCGCCCGCGGGGCGGATTCCGGGAGTACAGAGGAAGGGGGCCGGGCCCAGCTCGCGCCGGAAGGACTCGGCCTCGCGGGGCGAGCACACCAGCCCCTCCACCCCGGCGCGCACGGCCAGCCGGGCCAGCCGCAACGCCGCCTCCTCCGGCGCACCGGAGAGGCCCACCGAGCTCACGTCCTCCGCGGACATGGAGGTGAGCACCGTCACCGCCAGCACCCTGGGCGCCGGGTGCCCCTTCGCATGAGCCCCCTCGCGCGCGCCCCGTACGGCGGCCCGCAGCATGGCCTCGCCCCCCGCGGCGTGTACCGTGAGCAGCGACACCCCGAGCGCCCCGGCCCGCGCGGCCGCCAGCTCCACGGTGTTGGGAATGTCATGCAGCTTCAAGTCCAGGAACACCTGCGCGCCCAGCCGCTGGAAGGCGGCCACGGCGGCCGGACCGTGCTCGACGAAGAGGGAGAGGCCCACCTTCGCGTAGGCCATGTGCGAGGCCACCTGCTGATAGAGACGCAGGCCCTCGTCCAAGGGCAGATCCGCGGCGAGCGCGAGCCGCGACCGGGCGGGAGAGGTGTCCGTCACGAGATTCCTTCCTGGAGATCCAAGTAGCCGCGGTAGAGCCGCTCGGCCACCTCGGGGGGCAGCGCGTTGCGGGCGGAGAACAGTGCGTAGGAGACGAAGGCGTCGAGCGCCTCCAGGGTGAGGGCTCGCGCCAGCGCCTCG
This sequence comes from Archangium sp., assembly GCA_003249315.1. Lineage (GTDB taxonomy): Bacteria > Myxococcota > Myxococcia > Myxococcales > Myxococcaceae > QKJM01. The sequence goes on along the minus strand of QKJM01000449.1, from coordinate 175 downwards.
CCTCCTCCCGAGACGTTGCGGCGGATGCGCTCCACGTCCAGCCGGCCGTCCGGGCCGAGCCGCACCCCCTCGTAGGCCGCCTCCAGACCGGGCTGGGGAGACTCGACGAAGCCGCGGAGGAGATCCGGATTGGCCCCCGCCAGGCGGAGGGCGGTGTGCACCTGGGCAAGGAGCG
>QKJM01001008.1 GCA_003249315.1 Archangium sp. | reverse complement strand
GATGCCGCTCCCCCGGTGCGAGTGGAGGCGCCAGTCGGCCGGATCCATCATGGGCGACAGCCGCCGGCGCACCCAGTCAGACAGATCCATCGGGGTGCTGGAGGAGCGCTGGGCGATGAGCTGATCCACCACGCCCACCAGCTCGTTGTTGAAGGCGTGCTGGGGGCGCAGCATCTCGACGTGGAAGGGCTTGAGGCCCTTGATGAAGATGCTCTTGGCGGCCGTCACGGCACGGCCCAGTTGCTTGCGGTGGGAGGGAGGCACCTCGAACCGGAGGATGTCCACGCTCAGGTGCGCGGACTGGATGGGCGAGTGAGCCTTGGCGGGCGCATCGGGAAGGCGGCGCCGCAGCTCCGAAGTCAGCATCCTCAAGGTGCGCTGGTGAGAGAACACATCGCGGCAGGTGGTGCCACAGTCGCTCAGCGACTGCAGGAGGCGACGCTGGGCCGCAATCATCTCCGCAATGTCTCCGTCCGTCGGCGTGTCGGAGATCTCCCCGGGGCGCTCACCGCTGAACTCGGGCAACGAGGCCAACGGGAGTTCGTCACGGCGAGAGGAAGGCGCCTGCTCGGAAGAGGGACGGATGGGCTTTGTGGACATGGCGTTGCTCGACGACGGCTTGGACGACAGAAAAGAAGAGAGAAGCCTCAGGAGATGGCGCGCTGGGCCGGAGGTTCCTGCTGCTGCGCAGCCACGGGCTCCAGCGTCCAGCGGTGAGGCGGGCGAACCACCCCGCTATCGGCAATGGGCGAGCCCACGCGGAAACCATGCAGCCCGCGGTGGTAGTCGTACTCCCGTCCGCTCTGCGTATGCGCGCACACGTCCAGGAGGTAGTGACCCGCGGTGAGCCCCAGGCGCTCGAGCCGCAGGCGCACGGTGCCCGAGGCCGGCAACGGCGAGGGCAGCTCCATCCCGTCGATGAGGGTATTGGTGCCGTAGACCTTGAGGCCCTCCGCGTTGAAGAGCGACAGCCCGAAGCACACATCCCCCAGATTCTGGTGGTTCTGGAAGTCGATGCAGATATCCAGCGCGTCCTCGGTGTCCACCGTGTCCACGGGAGCGCCCTCGGGCCCCAGCAGGCGGACGTCGGAGATCTCCACCTCGAAGCTTCCCCACCTGTGCTGAGGCGAGGGAGCCGGTCCGGACAAAGGCACGGCGCCTTGCTCCACCATGGGAAGGGCGCCGCCATCCGCCGACAGCGCGGCGGGCCCCAGCGCCACGGAGCGCTGCTCCGCGAGGGATACCGCCTGGCGGTACTCCCGGGCCACCTCCATTGGAGAGCCCACCCCACGAATGCGACCGGCGTCGATCCACACCGCCATGTCGCACCACCGCTCCACCGTGCTCAGATCGTGCGTCACCAGGACGATGGTCTTCCCCTGCTTCTTGAATTCCATCATCTTGGACATGCTCTTCTTACCGAAGTGCTCGTCCCCCACCGCGAGGATCTCATCGACGATGAGGATCTCCGGATCGACGTGCGTGGCCACTGCGAAGGCCAGCCGGGCGTACATACCGCTGGAGTAGGTGCGCACCGGCTCGTCAATGAAGTCGCCCAGCTCGCTGAAGGCGATGATCTCGTCCATCCTCTCCCGCACCTGGGCACGGCTCATCCCCAGGATGATCCCATTGATGAGGATGTTCTCCCGTCCGGAGAAGTCCGGATGGAAGCCCGCTCCCAGATCCAGGAGCGCCGACACCCGCCCGTTCACCTGGATGGAGCCCGAGGTGGGCCGGTAGATACCGGTGATGAGCTTGAGCAAGGTGCTCTTGCCCGAGCCGTTGCGCCCGAGGATGCCGATGGTCCTACCTCGGGGCACCGACAGACTCACACCGCGCAGCGCCTCGATGAGGCGGGTCTCGCCGAGGTTGCGCTCCCTGCCGCCGCGAAGCCAGCGCAGCAGCTCGGACTTGAACGTCGTGTACTCGTGCCGGATGGTGCTCTTCCGGAAACGCTTCACGACATCCTGGAGAACGATGGCATCGGTGTTGTCGTGCATGGCGGTCAGATGCTCTCCGCAAATTCCTCGCGACGACGCTCGAAGAGCTCCGAGGCCGCCCACATCAGCAATAGCGACATACACAGCAACAGCACCAGCGGCGCCATGTCCGGAATTCGCTTCTCGTAGAAGATGCTCTGGTAGGACGTCACGATGATGGCCATGGGATTCCCCAGCACCATGAGGTTCCGGAAGGGTTCGGGGATGGTGGTCGTCGGGTAGAGGATGGGCGTGACGAAGAACCACATCGTCAGCAGGTTGTTGATGATGTGCTGCAGATCCCGGAACGTCACGTTGAGCGCGGAGATGATGTAGACCAGCGCGAGCGTGAAACCGAGCTGGATGAGCACGACCAGCGGGAAGAACACGACGTGCCAGGAGGGCCACTGGCCATAGAGCAGGCCCATTCCCACCAGAAGGGGCAGGGACAACACGAAGTTGCAGAGATTGGTGGCCACCACCGTCGCCGGCAGCACCTGGGCGGGGAACCACACCTTCGTCATCAGGTCCCGCCGATCGCTGATGCAGCTCGCCCCCATGCCGACCGAGCTGGAGAACCAGATCCACGGCAACAGCCCCACGAACATGAAGTAGGTGTAGTTGGGCAGTTGCTGCCGCATGTAGACGCTGAAGAGCAGCGCGTACACCATCATGTGCATGGTGGGGTTGAGAAACGTCCAGAGGAATCCCAACACCGAGCCTCTGTAGCGGGCCTTCAGCTCGCGCTGAACGAGACTGAGTAGCAACCCACGGTACAGGTAGATTTCACGAAAGTTGCGGAGCATGAGGCGGCATCCAGATGACTGCAGGCATGGCGCTCGAAACAGCCAGGCCGGCCAGGGGGGCGGAACCTATGCGCCCATCCACCTGCCGTCAAGGCGACCCAAGTCCGCCCTGCCCCCCCGGCCCAGGAGCGACGAAAGGGGAGGAGCAGAAAAAAAAGGCCTCCCGAGCTTCCCCGGGAGGCCTTTGACTTGGAGCGGGAAAAGGGATTTGAACCCTCGACCCTCGCCTTGGCAAGGCGATGCTCTACCACTGAGCTATTCCCGCATCAGGCTGGAGTTTTGGAGCGGGAAAAGGGATTTGAACCCTCGACCCTCGCCTTGGCAAGGCGATGCTCTACCACTGAGCTATTCCCGCGTCTCCAACTCCTGACTGCTACTGTGCTACCCTTCCGCCGCCGCCTTGCGGCGCCGCCGGAAGTGAGGGGGTGTATACAAGCGGCCTTCCGGGGCGTCAAGCCTTCTGTGCATCGGCTCCACTCCCCCGTCTGGCGAGCATGGCGAGGAAGGCGCGGAAGTACACCACCGCGCTCCACACCGAGAACGCCCCCGACAGGTAGACCAACACCGTACCCACCTTGTGGTAATCCACCGGCACCACGAGGAAGCCCAGATCCAACGGGTGCTCGTAGTGGACGCACAGGGAGATGATGCCCACGAGTTGGAGGGAGGTCTTCCACTTGCCCTCCTGCCCGGCGGCGATGACCATCCCCTCGCTCGCGGCGATGGTGCGCAGCCCGCTGACGATGAGCTCGCGCGCCAGCAGGATGATGACCACCCAGGCGGCGATGCGCCCCAGCCACACCAGCATCACCAGGGCCGCCATGGCGATGAGCTTGTCGGCCAGCGGATCCATGAACTTGCCCACCACGGTGATCAGGTTCCACCGGCGCGCCAGGTAGCCATCGACCACGTCGGTGATCGACGCCACCGCGAACACCGCCCCCGCCAGCAGCGAGTGGAGTGGATCCGCGTTGTAGATGAACCAGACGAAGATGGGGATGAGGAGGATCCGCCCCAGGGTGAGGATGTTGGGCAGGTTCCAGAACTCCTGGACGAGCACGCTCTGCTTGCGCGCCGCTCGACGCCTCGCCCGCTCCTCCTTCTTCTGCCGCTTCCGCGCTGCGCGCTCCGCTCGATCCATGGCCGCCATGAAGACGCCTTCTAGCGGACTGGCAGGGAGATGAGGGCAAATCCTTCACCCTCCAGCGCCACCGCGACCTGGGAGGGCTCGGCGCCGGGCTCCGGGAGGGACACCGTCCGGGGGATGAGCTTGCCCTGCCAGCCCACCAGCCAGGCGAGCGGCACCGTCACCGGCGCTCCCTCGCCCACCGCCACCGAGCGCAGGCCGCCCGTCAGGTGCAGCAACACCCTCCCCTGCCCGCGCAGGTGTACCAGCTCCAGATCCGGCGCCACCTCCGAGGGCACCCGGCCATTCTCGAAGCACACCGGCTCCTCGAAGGCGAAGACGCACTCCTCGCGCAGGTAGGCCGACTCGTCCCCCAGCGACACCGCCAGGAAGGAGCGCTCCCCCGGCTCGATGAAGAGCACGCCCTGGCCGCTCACCCGCATCATCCGCCCGCCTCCCTCGCCAAAGGGGACGTCGGTAGGGCGCCCTCGCGAGCGCCGCATCTCGGGCTGGAACTGGAGCTGCCCTGAGAAGGCCAGCAGCCCCTCCAGCCGGGTGAACAGCTCGCCGTCCACCCTCACGGAAAAGCTCCCGTTGCCCACCCGGAAGGGGTGAACCTCGCTCGCGCCGGACAGCACCACCGCCGAGGCCAGCTCCGCCAGCACCGGCACCTCCCCACCCGGCCGGAAGGAGAGGCCCCTGGAGGGAGTCGGCTCCTCCTCCGACAAAGGAGCGCTGGCCGCCACCGCCGCGGTCGTCTCCGCGAAGGCCACGTCCGGCTGCGCATCGCCGAGCTGCGCCAGATCCTCCTCCAGCGGCTGCAACGGCTCCCCCTCGGAGAGGGCGCTCGACCCCTCGTCCTCATCCTCGGCGAGGGAACTCGGCCCCTCGTCCTCGGCGAGGGAACTCGGCCCCTCGTCCTCGTCCTCGTCCTCGGCGAGGGCGCTCGGCCCCTCGTCCTCGGCGAAGCGCAGCTCCTCCTCTTCCTCCAGGGGAGTGGATGCGCCCTCATCCGGGCGCTCATCCAGGCCGAACTGGGCTCCCCAGGCGCCCTCGGCCGGGGCGGGCCTCGTCCCCTCCACCGGGGCCGGGGCGGGCTGGGGGGCGCGAAAGCCCTCTCCGGCAATCGCCCTGGCCATCTTCTCCACCATCACCTCGCTGCCAGCCAGCTCGAAGTGCTCCCGAGCCCGGCCGTACTCCCCGGCCTGCGCCAGCGCCAGGCCCAGGTAGTTGTGCGCCTTCTGGTGATCCGGCTGAAGGTCCGTCGCCGTCTCGAACTCGCGCATCGCGCGCTGGAGGGCGTTCGTCTTCAGGTACACGAGGCCCAGGTTGACGCGCAGGGTGGCGTCCACCGGGTTGTCGCGCACCAGCGCCTCGTAGATCTCGGCCGCCCGGTCGAAGTGACCCATCTTGAAGTAGGCCAGTCCGAGGAGGTTCCGAGCCTTCTCGTTCCTGGGCAGCAGCTCATGGGCCCGCTCGAGATTGCGGCGAGCCTCCTCCAGCTTGCCCTGCGCCAGCAGCTCCCCTCCTCGGTAGAGCTGCCGCAGGAACTCCTCGTCAACGGGACCCTTCGGCCCCCGCCCCATCGCGCGCATCGTCGCCATCGGAATCCGTTCCGCGGGGCTCGTTCCTCGCGAGCCGCTCGCGCTCTTTATAATGGTAGTAGAGCTGGAGCACCTTGCGCACGTAGGCCTGCGTCTCCGCGTACGGCGGCACCTTCCCGCCATACTTGCGCACCGCGTCCGGGCCCGCGTTGTACGCGGCCACCATCTTCACCATGTCCCCGTCGAAGAGGTTGGCCAGCACCCGCAGGTAGCGCGTCCCCCCCTCGATGTTCTCCCGCACGTCGAAGATGTCCTTCACGTACATCTCCGCGGCCGTCTGCGGCATCAACTGCATCAGCCCGCTGGCCCCCTTGGGAGACACCGCGTGGGGGTTGAAGTTGCTCTCCACGTGCATCACCGCCCGCACCAGACTGGTCGGAATCCGGTAGCGCGTGCCGGCCGCCTGGATGAAGTCCTCCAGCTCCTCGGGCGTCTTCGCCCGGCCCCTCACCCGAGTGCTCGGCTGGGGCGTCTTGGAGAAGGTCCCCTTGAGCTTGCTGGCCTTCTTCGAGCCCGGCGGCGGGACGTTCGTATAGATGATGGTGCCGTCCTTCTCCTCGTACCGGTAGATGCCCTCGGACGCACGCGCCCCTAGGGGAGCAAGCAGCAAGGCGGACAGCAGAACGGGAGGAATGGCTCGCATATCGGTCGCAAACGATAGATCCGCGCCGGAAAGTCCTCAAGGAATCGCCTTGTTTCCGGCACTTGCAGCCATTCGACGCCCGACACAAGCCCCTCTTCATCCGGTTTTTCCGGATTCGGGATGGAAGCCGGACGGGCCAGCCCGCGCTCCTCCGTGAGAGCGTACCCAGGCCTCGGCCTCGAGGAGGTTGTCCTCGATCGAGCAGTACGTCCACCGGCCATAGCGACCGAGGGAGAAGACGCCGAGCGCCTCCAGCTCCGCCGAGGAGCGCTCGTGGAGCGCGGTGGAGGCGGCGTTGATGTGGACGTAGGCCGGGTTCATCAGCACCGAGTGCCAGGCGACCAGCCGATGCTCCCGGACGAGACCCACCTGACGGAGGCCGTCGAGCACCCGCGGCAGATGCACCTCGGGATCCGGCCGGGCCTCCCGATCGAAGCCGAGCTCCACGTACAGGCTCATCCGATCCGCGTCGAAGATGTTGTCGTAGAAGCCCACCCGGTAGAAGGGCAGCTCCCGCTGGGGGTAGTACACCCAGTGGACGTCCCGCGGCCCCTTGGAGTCGAAACCCAGGTTGAAGACCAGCACCTGGTTCCAGGAGAGCGGCGCCGCCTCGTCCCCCCGCCCACACAGGCGCAGCAGGTGGGGAAAGGGCATGGAGCTCACCAGGCGCCGGTAGCGGTACCTCCCCTGCTCCGTCTCGGCGATCCGGGCCTCCACGTCCAGACGGGTGACGGCCTCCCCCAGCCGCACGGCCTCCGGTCGCACCTCGCTCGCCAGCGCCTGTACATAGGCACTGGCTCCACTCCTCGGGTAGGTGAACGTCGCGTTGTAGCTGGCGTTGTCCGGGGTGCGCATGTTGCGCACCACGTCCTCCAGCGACACGTGGGGGAAGAAGCGCCCCATGGCATGCACGTCCAGGCGGCTCAGCGGCGTGGCGTACAGCTTCTCGTTGTAGGGGATGAGGAACTTCTCCGCCATGGCGCGGCCGTACCGGGCGAACAGCATCTCCTCGAAGTGGCGCGGCGTCTCCCCCTCCCCTGCCTGCTGGGCGAAGTAGAGATCATGCAGGCACTCGATGAAGTCCTGCTGGGGGAGCTGGTGGATGTTCTTCTGGAAGGGGAAGTCCACCCACCGATCCGCGAAGTGGATGAAGGAGCGCCTGGTGACGGTGCGGACCTCCTCCCCAGGCATGCGCGCCCGCAGCCACTCCTCGAGGCGACGGTGGCGGAAGTGGAAGAAGTGCCCCGAGTAGTCCCAGGTGAAGCCCTCACGGCGGACGGTACGGCAATAGCCACCCAGCTCCGCCTCCCGCTCCAGCAGGAGGACATCCGCTGATTTCCCCAGCAAGGCGGCAACCGCCAGGCCCGTCACCCCCCCGCCAACAATCAGCGTCTCCACATCCTGCATGGCACACCCTCCACTCGAGCTTCCGGGTCGGAAACTCCCCCATCAATCACCTTGTTTCCAGCACTTGCACCCATTAAGGCTCCCCCACATGCCCCATCGGTTCGATTTTCTGGTTCTGGGCGGAGGTGTCGCCGGTCTCTCGTTCGCCCTCCAGGCCGCCGAGCACGGAACGGTGGCGGTGCTCACCAAGCGGGAGCGGCACGAGGGAAGCACCGCCTACGCCCAGGGCGGCATCGCCAGCGTGCTCTCCCCCACGGATAGCTTCGAGCAGCACATCCAGGACACCCTCGAGGCCGGGGCAGGAATCAACCACCTGGACGCGGTGGAGGTGACAGTCCGCGAGGGCCCCGAGCGGATCCGGGAGCTGGTGGCACTGGGCGCCGACTTCAACCGCCGAGCCACCGGAGAGTTCGATCTGACGAGAGAGGGAGGGCACTCCCAGCGGCGCATCCTCCACGCCGGAGACATCACCGGCCGAGAGGTGCAGCGCGCCCTGCTCGCCGCGTGTGACGAGCAGCCCAACATCACCTTCTTCCCCAACACCTCGGCGATCGATCTCATCCTGGACCGGAGGCCGAACCGGGGCACGGGCAGCCGGTGCCTGGGCTTCTACGCGCTCACCGCCGAGGGGCGGATCGAACGCTTCCTGAGCAAGGTGACGGTGCTGGCCACTGGCGGAGCGGGCAAGGTGTACCTCTATACCTCCAACCCGGACGTGGCCACCGGGGACGGGGTGGCCATGGCCTACCGGGCGGGGGCCGCGGTGGCCAACATGGAGTTCTACCAGTTCCACCCCACCTGCCTGTACCACCCGGAGGCCAAGAGCTTCCTCATCAGCGAGGCCCTGCGAGGCGAGGGCGGCAAGCTGCGGCTGAGCAACGGGCAGCAGTTCATGGATCAGTACCACCGGATGGGCGAGCTGGCCCCTCGCGACGTGGTGGCGCGCGCCATCGACGCGGAGCTCAAGCGCACCGGTGACGACTGCGTCTTCCTGGACATGACGCACCTGGGACGCGCCTTCCTCACCGAGCGTTTCCCCAACATCTACGCCACCTGCAAGGCCTTCAACATCGACATGGCGGTGCAGCCCATCCCCGTGGTGCCGGCGGCCCACTACATGTGCGGCGGCGTGATGACGGACCTGGACGGCCGCACCACCCTGCCCGGCCTCTACGCCATCGGAGAGGTGGCCCACACCGGCCTGCACGGCGCCAACCGCCTGGCCTCCAACTCGCTGCTCGAGGGGCTCGTCTTCGGCCACCGCGCCGCCCGGGTCTGCGCCGACGAGGTGCGTGCCCTCGCGCTCCCTCGGGAGGAGCCACCCGAGTGGGACGAGGGCAGCGCGGTGGACTCGGACGAGAGCGTCGTCGTCACCCACAACTGGGATGAGATCCGCCGCCTCATGTGGAACTACGTGGGCATCGTCCGCACGGACAAGCGCCTCATGCGGGCGCGCCGCCGGCTGGAGCTGCTGCGCGAGGAGATCCGCGACTACTACTGGCGCTTCAAGGTGACGTCCGACGTGATCGAGCTGCGCAACATCTGCGAGGTGGCCACGTTGATCGTCGACTGCGCGAGCCGCCGCAAGGAGAGCCGCGGCCTGCACTTCACCCTGGACTACCCCAACGCGGACGAGCACCACTGGAAGCGCGACACCACCGTCCGCAGAGAGCTCTGAGCCCCCGGATGGAACCCACCCTCGAGAGGCCCGTGCGCCAGAAGTGGCCCCCCGTCACCGCCACGATCATCATCGGCTCGGTGGCGCTGTTCGTCCTGGACGCCCTGCTCTCCCCGGCCGGCGACCGCCCCTCCTCGCTAGGGCCGATCTTCCAGTGGATCGCCCTCTATGGCCCCTTCGTGCAGGAGGGGCAGTACTGGCGCGTCCTCACCTGCGTCTTCGCGCACGGCGGCCCCCTCCACCTGATCTTCAACATGGTGGTGGCCTACCAGCTCGGCATGCCCCTGGAGCGGGTCATCGGCAGCAGGCGCTTCCTCCTGTTGTCCCTCGCCACCGCGGTGGGGTCGTCGTCCCTGGCCCTCCTCTTCAACTTCCAGGTGGCCACCGTGGGCGCCTCGGGGATGATCCTCGGGTATGGGGGCGCGATGCTCGTCACCGCCACCCGCGAGTTCCGCCGAGGCGTCGTCATCTGGCTGGCCCAGGTGGCCATCATCAGCATGCTGCCGGGAGTGAGCTGGGCCGGGCACCTCGGAGGCTTCCTCTTCGGCGTCCCCATGGGCCTGGCCCTGCGCCTGGGCCCCCGCGTCTACGCGCGCGCCGCTCCCATGTTGCTCGCCATCGCCGCGGCCGTGGCCTACATCACCGCGCACCCCGAACGATTTGGAGGATTCAGCGGATGGAACTGAAGTCGGTGTGCGTCTTCTGCGGCTCGCGCAACGGGAGCCGGCCGGAGTACCTCGAGGGAGCGAAGGCCCTGGGCGCGGAGCTCGCCCGCCGGGGCCTCACCCTGGTGTACGGCGGCACCTGCGTGGGGCTGATGGGGGCCATGGCGGACGCGACCCTGGCCGGGGGCGGCAAGGTGGTGGGCGTGCTGCCCCATGCGCTGAGGGACAGGGAGATCGCCCACCCGTCCCTCACCGAGCTGCACCTGGTGGACTCCATGCACACGCGCAAGGCGATGATGGCCGAGCGCGCGGATGCCTTCATCGCCATGCCCGGCGGCGTGGGCACCTTCGAGGAGCTCTTCGAGATGACCACCTGGGCCCAGCTCGGACTGCACCACAAGCCGATCGGCCTGCTGAACGTGGCGGGCTTCTACGAGCCGCTGCTGGCCTTCATGCAGCGCGCGGCGGAGGAGGGCTTCATCCCCCATGCGCGCCGCCAGCCGTTCGCCTGCGAAGCCTCGCCGAGCGCGCTGCTGGACGCACTCCCGCGCGCCGGACAGCCGCTCGCCCCGGAGACGAAGGCACTGCGCCCCGAAGAGAGCTGAGCGACTGCGGGACTCGCGAGGGGCAGGGCCCATGGCTCCCGGCCCTCGCCTCCGTCGTGGAGGAAGAACAGCCTGCCGCCCGCCTCCGCGAAGGTGGCCAGGAGTTCACTCGTGGAGGAGTTCCCTTCTCCGAGTTCGAACGTCCACAGGAGTCGCGAGCCCTCCTCGTCATCGATCCGCCACAGCTGCCAGC
>QKJM01000408.1 GCA_003249315.1 Archangium sp. | reverse complement strand
CGATGGCCTGTGCGGACGCGGCAGACCAATAATTCAGCCACCCGAGATATTGCGGAATTGCCGGTGAATGGATGTGCCATGGCAAATTGAGCATGGGCAGCCCACGGGGTGAACGCTCCGGTCCATGAGCTGAGTGGCGCATCTGCTCTGAGACTTCTACACCATAACTATCCGGTGACGCATGCCCCCAGTACGCGCATGCACCCTCCGCCACGGCCTCCAGCACATCCGCCGCTGCCGCGATCCCTGCTGCGTCCAGTGGCAGCTTTGCATGCACTTCAAGCAGGGGCTGGCCGCCCGGGTTGGTGCGCGCCGGTGTTTGGAGACCAGAAATCGTCACGGGATGACTCTCGTCCCCGTTGCACAGGAGAGGGAATTCCGCGTCCCTGGTTGCTTCCGCGAGCCACGCGTCGCGCTGCGGCAATGCGGCAAGCCGTCGTTCCTCGGTAACTCTCCACTCCAATCGCAAGCCGGGCAAAGCTCCTTCCAAGCCATGGACGGTGGCAAGTGTGCGGTTGTCGTTCCCCACGAGCGCAGGCGCATGGACGATGAGGATGAGGCGCTTTCGAGCGTTCATCGTGGGCACCCCGTGACGACGACATTGAGAGTGGGCGCCCTGCTGAGCAGCGCTCTTCTGTGCGCTTCGGTGCTCACACCAACGACGAAGTCATATCCACAGGCACGCGCGGCGTTGCGCTCATTGAGCAATTGCTTCATTTCCTTCTCAATCTCCTGATCCTGGATGAATTCATTGTATGTTTCGAATCGATGTGTCTTGATTTCCCACAACACACGCACGCCGACCTGCAGCGCATCGAAACGCACACCGCCCACGATCACGTCCATTCCGGGATAACGGTTAGGCGGAAACTTATCGGCGCACTCATTATGTGGTTCATCCTCGCCCGCATGAGGCACCGGGACGGGCTTGCACTCAGGACGGCGCTCTCGGTCCAGGGGGTCAGGTGGCAACGGTGGCGGCCAGTCCTGGCCCGCTGGCTCCGGCTTGGGCCTTTTTTTTAGCGAGGGGTCCTGCGGGGCAGGCTTCGTTTCAGGAATGGGCCGCGTTTCAGGCGTGGGCCTTACGTCCTCGGGCTCGGCCCATCTCAGCTCATACGCATCCAGCGCCTCTTTGATGGCGAATCCCACCACCACCACGCCCGCGACAACAACCGCCCCCACGACGATCTCCGGCGCAGCCAGGACGCAGACACCAAGTCCCAGGGCAGCCGCCCCCGCAGAGGAGACAGCGCATCGTCCCGTGATGTCGTGAAACTCGATCCGGTCATGGTCCAGGGCATGAAAGCACCGCTCCGCCAACACGGCCCAGGGCTCGGAAGCCACCTGGACGGCGCACCGCCCCCCGTCCGCCCAGGGCAGCGTCGCCGCTCGCTGGAGGTTGGCGAGCCTCGGGCTCCGGGCCGCTGGCTCTCTTGGGCCTGACGGTGTCGTCGTACAGGCTGAGAGAAAGAGCAAAAGTGCGATGCACGCTCGGAGACGCATGCCCAAGTCCTCCAATCAGGTCAGGACCTGGATGGTCCTGGCGGCGCCGTTCGGAGTATGCCAGCGAGCCCCGACAATGACGAACGAGTACGAGAGGGGAGCGGCAGGGGCCAGAGTGCAAGCCGCAGCTCCGCCCAGGGCGAGCGCCAACGCGCCCGGCAGCCCATGCTCGGGCACGGTGCAGGCTCCAGGGGCCAGGCTGCATGCCCCCGTAGCTTGGGCCGCTGGAACGGTGAGGCACGAACCTGGGGCTCGCACCTCGAGTTTCAGCGTGGTGCCGTCGATGGTGTCGGGCCACTCGCACAGGGAGCTCGGCAGCCGTTCGCCCTCCACGGCTGGAGGGAGACCTCCGGAAAGGACGAGAGTTCGTGGCGCAGAGACTCGATGCCACCGAGCCCAGCCGCCTCTAACAGAGGCGGCGGAGCCAGCGGCGCAGGGTGTCACTGGCGAACAAGCCGCTGGGCTCCTCGCAGAGGAAGGGCTCCAGCAGGTGCGCCAGCGCCCGGTACTGAGACACGTCGGGTTTCAGCGTAGTGTCGATGGCGTCGGGCCACTCGCCCAGGGAGATCAGCAGCCGTTCGCCCTCCATGGACTGGAGGGAAACCTCCGGAAAGGAGGAGAGCTCGTGGCGCAGGGACTCGATGCCACCGAGCTGGCCAAGCAGGGGCTGGCCGAGGAAGGTGAGCCAGTAGGCACCTCGGGCGCGGGTGCCGATGACCCTGCTGGTATCACCCAGGAGATAGAGGTCCAGACCCTGATAGCGGAAAAGGAGTTCGAGGAGTTCCCCAGAAGAGCTGAACCATCTGCCGTGTGGCGAGACGAAGGCGAGGCTGGCATAGCCGAAGCTGAAAGGCAGCTCGCGGGCGAGTTCGAGGGCCAGGACGCGCAGGTGATCGGGGCCGTGCTCCAGGAGGTACTCAGAGGGAAAGGAAAAGGCCACTCCCGTGGTGGCGCCCTCGTCGTGAGAGAACATGGGGTCATCGAGCTTCCGGCCGTCGTACTCGAAATGGTAGCCGCCCACCTCACTACAGTTTTCCTCCAGTTCGACGATCCACTCGAGTCCCCAGGTACGTTCGAGCATTTTCTTGCGGATGTGTTCCCAGCCCTTTTCATCAAGAGGGAGGGTGTCTCCATCTTCCGAGCCGTACCAATTCAATGACCGAGGGGGAACAGCACGAAGGTAGGTCTGCAAGGCCCGCCAGACAGCGGGGGCCACCTCCGTGTGGGAGTGGCGCATGAAGAAACAGACGATGAGGCCATCACGGGCCACCAGATCGCCGCACTTGTGCCGCAGACGAATAATGGGAATTGTCTCTCTCATCGAGTAAATCCAATCCT
>QKJM01000803.1 GCA_003249315.1 Archangium sp. | reverse complement strand
CCACTGGTCGAGCACGATGACGGAGAGCGCCACCGTCAGCAGGATGACGTATTTACGAGGCACACCTGGCGGCTTACACCACCTGCCCCCCCGCCGTCACGGATTCCACGGGGCGTCGGCCCTTGAGCGACAGGAGCATCAACAGGCCGATGCCCACGCAGATGGCCGCGTCCGCCACGTTGAAGGTGGGCCAGCGCATGCCCGGCTGGTTGCGCCAGTGCCAGTCGATGAAGTCGATGACGTAGCCCCGAAGGAGCCGGTCCAGGAAGTTGCCCAGCGCGCCCCCCGTCACCAGAGCCAGCGCCCAGCGCATCAGCGGCGGCTCGTGGTCCGCCCGTCGGTACAGCGAGAGGAGGAAGCCCAGCGCCACCAGCGTCATCAAGTGGAAGAAGGGCCGACGCACCGAGTCAGGCAGGTTGCCGAAGAGGCCCCAGGCCGCCCCCGGGTTCTCCACGTAGCGGAAGTGCCAGTAGTCCTCGATGAAGTGATAGGACCGCGTCACCGGCCGGCGCCCGTCCTCCCGAGGGGGTCGGTTGTCCAGGTTCTGCTCCGAGAAGAAGCCCGTCACCCGGGACAGCCCCGCTCGCCCGTCCAACGCATCCGTCAGGTGGGCCACCGCCAGATACTTGGTCACCTGGTCGGCGGCGAGGGTGGCGAGACCCACGACTATCAGGACGCGAAAGCGGTTCATATCTCCTCTTGTCTCTACCCTGCCCTCCTCCAAACTGACAACCCGAGTCCCGCATGCACAGGATGTGCTGGTAGAGACATGTGGGAGCACCTCGCCCGCCCGCATGGAATATAATCGGGCGGGCCGAGGGTTGACCCGCTGGAGGCCCCTTCCGGGGCATGGTGTGGACCATGGAAAATGTTGAGCCCCCCGTGACGTCGACCCAGAACACGCCGCCCACCGCCCGCGCCGTGGCCAGGCCCAAGCCGTCCTTCAAGGAGCGATTCCAGACCCTCCTCACCGAGTACGGCCCCCTCGCCCTGGTGGTGCATTACGCCATCTTCTTCCTCAGCATGGGCGTCTTCGCGCTGCTCATCCGCTCGGGCTTCCAGGTGGAGAGCGCCGCCGGCTCGGCCAGCACCTGGGGCGGGGCCTACATCGCCTCCCAGGTCATCAAGATTCCCCGCCTGGCCGCCACCTTCGCCCTCACCCCCCTGGTCGCCCGCCTCATCCGCCGCCTGCGCAAGAAGGGCCCCGATAGCCCCTGACCTGCCATGAAGCAGGTGACGGTCCGCTTCTACGGCTCGCTCAACGACTTCCTCGCCCCCGAGCGGCGCGGCGTCTCCTTCGTCCACCCCCTCGCCGCGCCCGGCTCGGTGAAGGACTTCATCGAGTCGCTCGGCCCTCCCCACCCCGAGGTGGACCTCGTCCTCGTCGACGGCCAGCCCGTCGGCTTCTCCCACCGCGTCAAGCACGGCCAGCGACTCGCCGTGTACCCCTTCTTCTCCGGGCTCGACGTGTCCCCGTTGCTCCGCGTGGGGCCTCCGCCCCTCCCCGAGCCCCGCTTCGTCCTCGACGTGGGGCTCGGCCGCCTCGCCAGCCTGTTGCGCATGCTCGGCTTCGACACCCTCTGGCGCAATGACTTCGCCGACGCCGAGCTCGCCCGTGTCTCCCGCGCGGAGGCGCGCATACTGCTCACGAGGGACCTGGGCCTGCTCAAGCGCTCCGAGGTGCTTCACGGGTACTACCCCCGGGAGACCGATCCCTTCCGGCAGCTCGTGGAGGTGGTACACCGGTTCCGGCTCGCCGCCCTCCTGAGGCCCTTCTCCCGCTGCCTCTCCTGCAACGCGCTCCTCGTGGAGGCGCCTCATGGCGCCGTCCTCGAGCGCGTCCCTCCTCGCGTCCAGGCCTCGTACTCCCGCTTCCTCCAGTGCCCCTCCTGCCTCCGCGTCTTCTGGGAGGGCTCCCATCACGCCCGCATGGAAGCCCTCGTCGACAGGTTGCGCGCGCTCGAGGCCCGGTCGTAGGCGCTCAGCTCAGCGCCTCCTGACACTTCGGGCAGAGCTCCGCTCCCGCCGAGACCTCCTCCGCGTACGTCCAGCACCGCGGGCACTTTTCGCCCTTCGCCAGCTTCACCTCCGCCTTCACCTCTCCTCCCAGCTCCACCTCCAGCACCTGCCCCGCCTCCACCTCCCCCAGCTCCACCTGGCTCACGATGAACAGGCTCGGCAGCTCCTTCTGGTTCTCCTCCAGGAACTCCCTCGCCTTCCCGCTCGCGCTCAGCACCACCCGCGCCTCCAGCGACGCGCCGATCATCTTCTCCCTCCGCGCCACCTCCAGCAGCCCCTGCACCGCGCTCCTCAGCGCGAACAGCTTCCCGTACCGCTCCGCCAGCGCCGGCTCCATCTTCACCGCCGGCTCCGGGAAGTCCGTCAGGAAGACGCTCTCCGCCCTCTCACCGGGCACGTGCTGCCACGCCTCCTCCGCCGTGAAGCTCATCACCGGCGCCAGCATCCTCAGCAGCACCGTCGACACCTCGTACAGCACCGTCTGCGCGCTCCTCCTCGCCGGCCCCTCCTTCTTCGTCGTGTACAGCCGGTCCTTCAGGATGTCGAAGTACACCGCAGACAGGTCGCCCGCGCAGAAGTCCACCACCGTCGCGTACACCAGGTGGAACTCGTACGCCTCGTACGCCTTGCGCACCCGCGCCACCACCTCCGCCAGCCGCCCCCTCGCCCACCTGTCCAGCGGCAGCAGCTCCTCCGCCGGCACCGCGTCCGTCGCCGGGTTGAAGTCATACAGGTTGCTCAGCGCGTACCGGATGGTGTTGCGAATCTTCCGGTACCCCTCGCTCAGCCCCTTCAAAATCTGGTCCGACAGCCTCACGTCGT
>QKJM01000413.1 GCA_003249315.1 Archangium sp. | reverse complement strand
CTCCTGTTCAATCGGATTCTGGGTGGCGAAGACGAGGAAGGGCAGCTCCAGCGGGTAGGTGTGTCCGCCGGCGGTGATGCGGTACTCCTGCATGGCCTGCAGCAGCGCTGCCTGCGTCTTGGGCGGGGTGCGGTTCACCTCGTCCGCGAGGATGATGTTGGCGAAGAGCGGCCCCTGCACGAAGCGGAAGGCGCGCCGCCCGGTGACCTTGTCCTCCTCCAGGATGTCCGTGCCGGTGATGTCCGAGGGCATCAGGTCCGGGGTGAACTGGATGCGGTTGAAGGACAGGTGCAGCACGTCCGCCAGCGTGGAGATGAGCAGCGTCTTGGCCAGGCCGGGTACGCCCACGAAGAGGCAGTGGCCTCGGGCGAAGAGGGCGATGAGCAGGTGCTCCACCACCTCCCGCTGTCCCACGACGCGCTTCTCAATCTGCGCGAGAATCTGGGCTTTGGCTCGGGCGAGCTCCTCGACGGCCTGGAGGTCCTCGGGCGTGGCTTCCGGGCTGGGCGGCGGGGTGACAGGGGCGGCGCTTTCCATGAGGAGCGTTTTCTTAATCGTGCAAGGCGCGAGTACCAAGGGCTTCGCGCCGGGTTCGTCGGCCAACCGTTCGAGCAGGCGCGTATTCCGGGGTCTGGACGTTCCCTACCCGCCACTCCGGTCCCCTTCCTGCCCTCCGAGGGAGTCTGGCGAGCGTCCGCGCCGGAGGCGCTCCCGGGGAATGGGTGCCCTGGCTTCCCGAGGTTCGACAGACCGGAGGCCAGCCAGGAGGGGATGTGAGGGGCGTGCGATGCACCGAGACAGAGGAGTACATACCACTCGTTCGTGGAAGGGGATTCTTCCCGCCGCGCTGCTGATGGGGAGCATGAGTTGCGGTGGCGCGGAGCCTCCCTCCGAGCGGACGCCCCGGCCCGTGCCGCCCGTGGCCCTCCCCGGGGAGGAGCCGAGTCCCTCCGTGACGGACCCGGTCCAGCTCGTGCCGGCGCCGGCCGAGCCCCGCGAGCCCCTGGCTCGTCCCTGGTTCCAGCGGCTCGGTGGGCCCCAGGACGACACCGCGGAGGGGCTGGCGGTGGACGGGGCGGGAGAGCTCACCCTCGTGTGGCTCTCCACGCCGCGGGAGGACGCGGGCCGCGAGGGAGTGCCCGGCCAGCGGCGCGCACTCACGGTGGCGAGGTATGGCCCGGACGGTCAGAGCCGCTGGTCGCGCGAGTTTCCCCGCGTGCGGGTGGACGCTCCGCGCGTGGGGGCCACGTTGGAGGGGGAGGTGTTCCTCTCCGGCAACGCCTCCCTGGACGCGGTGGACTTCGGCCTGGGAGCGGCCCAGGACGGCTTCCTCGTGAAGTTCTCCTCGGAGGGGAAGCCTCTGTGGCAGCTACGCGCGGGCCAGAAGGCATGGGGGCTGGCGGTGGACGGGGCCGGGGGGGTGCTCGTCGTGGGCGAGGAGTGGACGCCGGGCGGAGTCGTCCCCGTGCTGGCCCACCACGAGGGTGAGGGAGCCTTTCGCTGGACGCGGCAGCTCGGTGTGGTGGGCGAGGGCTCGGCGCTGCACGCGGTGGCGCTCGCGCCGTCCGGTCGAGCCCTGCTGGCGGGTCGGCTGGAGGGGGCGCTGGTGGTGGATGGGCAGACCTTCGGGGAGGCAGGAGGGCAGGGGCTGGTGTTGCTCGCCTTCGAGGCGGACGGGCGCCTGGCGTGGGGGAAGGAGCTGCGAGGAGTGGAGGGCCGCGTCACCGGGCTGGCGGTGGCCGAGGAGGGGACGGTGGTGCTGGTGGGCGAGCACGGGAACCTCCTCTCCTGGGCCGGAAGGACGCTGAGCGGCCCCGGGGCCTTCGTGCTCGCCTCGAGTCTGGAGGGGACCGAGAGCTGGGGACATTCGCTCTCGTGCGGTGAGCAACCCGCTTCGCCCGTGGTGGCGACGGAGGCGGGGGGGCGGGTGGTGGCCGCCTGCGGCCAGGTGCTGAGCGAGTACGCGCCGGAAGGCACGCCGCGTGATTCGCGGGTGCTCTCCCTCGAGGACTGCACGGAGGGGTCGTGTCGGGTGACGAGTACCACACTGGTCATCCTCCCGGCGGGGGAACTGGGGCTCGCGGGCACCGGGCGCTATGGCGCGGATGGGGAGGCGTGGGACCAGGATGCCTTCCTGCGCCTTCTCACTCCTTGAGGTTCTGGGGCGGCGCGCGAGGGCAGAAGCCTGGGCGGGTCAGCGCATGAGTCTACCTACCTTTATGCCTGGCTGGCGGGCGAGGGGTGCGATTGGGACTTGAGCCTGAGTGGCGGAGCCGCGACAGTTCACCCATGGCAGAAGAACGGCGCACCGCGGAGCGCAGGCCCGTGGGTCTGTTGGTGAAGCTCAAGCACGCGGACGTCGGCAGCTTCGTGGTGGAGTACGCCGCGAATCTCAGTCCGGAAGGGATGTTCATCCGCTCGCGCCAGCCGCAGCCGGTGGACACGCCCGTGAAGTTCGAGGTGCAGATCGCCAGCGGCTTGCGGGTGCTTCGAGGCACGGCCGTGGTGCGCTGGGTGCGCCAGCCCGATGACCCGGCGGGTCCTCCGGGCATGGGCGTGAACTTCACCGAGCTGGATGGGACCTCGAAGGAGCTCATCGGCCGGATGATGATGGTGAAGGCGGGGGTGACCTCGCCGGAGTTGTTGGATCTCGACTCCATCCGACTGGAGCAGGGAGCGGCCCCGGCCCTGACTCCCGCGATAGGCACCGTGAGGACGGTGGCGCCGGTGGTGGCTCCCGTGGCGCCGGTGGTGGCTCCCGTGGCGCCGGTGGTGGCTCCCATGGTTCCCTCGGTGAAGCCCGTGGCGCCAGCGGTAACCCCCGTGGTTCCCGCGGTGAAGC
>QKJM01000745.1 GCA_003249315.1 Archangium sp. | reverse complement strand
CGGCTGCGGCACCGGAGACCTCACCCTCGCCCTCGCCGAGCACTGGCCCTCCGCTCGTGTCCACGGTGTCGACTCCTCCGAGTCGATGATGGCCGAGGCCCTCCAGCGCCCCTCCCCCGAGCGCGTCCGCTTCTCCCTCGCCGACCTCTCTCGCTGGGAGCCCCCCGCTCCGCTCGACGTCCTCTTCTCCAACGCCGCATTGCACTGGCTGCCGGACCACTCGGCCCTGCTCTCCCGGCTGTCAGGACTGCTCTCTCCGAGTGGCGTGCTCGCCTTCCAGGTGCCCGCCAACTTCGAGGAACCCTCCCACCGCCGCATCGACCAGGTGCGCGAGCTCCCTCGCTTCGCCCCCGCACTCGCATCCGTGCGCCGCGGCCACGCCGAGTCGCTCGTCTTCTACGAGTCCCTCCTCGCCGGCCTCGGCTTCTCCGTGGATGCCTGGGAGACCTCCTACCTCCACGTGCTCCCAGGTGAGGACGCCGTCCTCCAGTGGCTCCTCGGCTCCACTCTGCGGCCCGTGCTCGCCGCGCTCGGGCGTCAGGAGGGCGAGGTCTTCCTGGACACCCTCCGTCCCCTCCTGCGCCAGGACTACCCCGCCTCGCCTCGCGGCACGCCCTTCCTCTTCCGCCGCCGCTTCGTCGTCGCTGTCCGCCGTCCCTAGCGCAGGCCGGGGAAGTCCGAATGCACCACCGTCAGCCGCTCGTCCGCCGCCAGGCTCGCCGGCGAGAGCAGCTCCAGGTCCATCGGGACGCTCCGTCCGTAGCGCTCCTTCAGCCGCGCCTCCAGCTTCTTCACCTTCAGCTCACCCAGACGCTCCAGCTTTCCGTACGCCACTCCCGCCCCCACCGCGTACGCCTTGTGTACCAGCTCCGAGCAGTACAGGGCCTCGTCCCCCCACTCGAAGCGCCAGTCGTAGGGCTTGCCCAGGTGCCGCTTCGCTTCCTCCACCGCCGCCTCCCGCTGCGCCTCCGTCAGCCCCTCCGGCCTCAGCACCAGCAGTCGCCCCTTCACCCCACGCGCCTTCCACTTCGCGAATGGCACCCGCTTCACCGGCTGCACCGCCTCCACCACGTACGTGCCCTTCTCCGTCACCTCCACCAGCCCCACGTGCGACAGCGGGCTCCCCGTCGCTTCCTGGATGGCCGCTGATTGACTCGAGCGCGAGGTGTGGAAGACCACGTCTCCCGTCCTCAGCTTCGCCTCCAGCCCCCGAGGCTTCGCGACCGCGGTGTGGCTCGCCAGCAACAGGCACAGCAGCAGCCATCGCATTTCCTCCCGTCCTTTCCGGCGCTTGTTCGCGCCTTCCGTGGGTCGGGAGGTGGTGATGCAGGTTGGGGGCCACGGGTGGGGAATCCCTCACCCTAGCCCTCTCCCAGAGGGAGAGGGGACTTGCTCAGGGACGCGGTGGCCCTCGGGAGGTACTGGCCTTTCCTGCTCTCGAACAGGATGAGCCGGTCCACTCGCGTCTCTCCCCAGTCCTCGTCCTTCAGCACACGTACGCACTCGGCCAGCTCCCGGTCTCCCCTCTGAGGAATCTTCGCCCTCGCCAGCGTCAGGTGCGCCGTGTAGTCCCGCTCCTCCAACTCGAAGCCCAGCGCCTTCAGCGCCTGTGCCACGTCCGCCTGCAGCGCCTTCAGCGCCTCCGTCTCCCCTCGGACGTCCGCCCACAGTACCCTCGGGGAGGCCGGTCGCCCGAAGCTCCCCCCGTCTCGAATCGCCAACGTCAGCGGGGTATGCGCCCTCGCCACCCCCTCCAGGGCTTCCGACAGGGCTGGCAGCCGCTCCTCCTCCACCTCCCCGAGGAAGCTCAGCGTCAGGTGCAGGTTCTCCGGCGGCACCCAGCGAGCGTTCGGCGCCAGTCCCTTCAGGCGCTTCATCGCCTCCCGGGTCTTCGCTTCGATGGCTTCCCCCAGTATCACCGCGACGAAGAGGCGCATTCCTTCATTCCCCCGCCAGCCGCACCGCCCGGCGGCGCGGCCACAGCGCGTAGCCCCAGAAGGGCACGAAGAGCATCAGCTCCATCATCACCACGTACAGGCCTCGCGCCGACAGCATTCCCAGGCCGATGGGCGCCACCGGAATCGGTCGCACCGGGAAGAAGTAGCGCGCCGCGGTGAACGGCCACAGCAGCGCCGCCCCCAGCCCCCCCGTCGTCAGCGCGTCCAGCAGCCCGTGGCTCCCCACCGCCGCGAAGGTCAGCAGCCCCGCCTTCAGCACCGGGCCCTTCGCCACTCGCACCCCCACCGCCACCAACAACGCCACCCCCGCCGCCAGCATCAGCGAGTGCGACGCTCCCCGGTGCCCCCACGGCGCTTCGTAGGGAATCCTCAGCGCGAAGGCGATGACGTCCGCGTCCGGCAGCATCGACAGCGCCGACAGCCCCAGCATCATCGTCGCCACACGCCTCGGCGGCGCCTCGCCCGCTCCGTACCTCCCCAGGGCCATCCCCACCGCGACGTGTCCGATGCTCGCCATGAGCACCGAGCATAGCCCACTCCCAGGGCACCGCTGGAGATGGGGCTGCCACTGGATTAGCCTGCACCTCCCGTGCATCCCCAGTCCGCTCTCGACGACATCCTCCGCCAACGCTTCGAGGCCCAGCGCACCAGGGTAGGTCGTTGGACCTATCGCCTCCGCATCCTCATCGCCTCCTCCTGGTGCGCGGTGGCGTTCCTGTTCCACTGGTCCGTCCCCCTGGCCGGTGTCGGGACCTACCTGCTGCTCGCGGTGGCCCTCTGGCTGGGGTGCCGTCTCTTCCCGGTGCTTCGTCGGCGGCCCGAGTTCGGCGTGATGCTGCTCGACATGCCCGCCGTCTTCTACCTCCAGTCCCTCGCGCTCATCTCC
>QKJM01000921.1 GCA_003249315.1 Archangium sp. | reverse complement strand
AGCACTTCCCCGACGACATCTACGGCTCGCTGGGCGCGCTGCTGGTGCCCATGGGCATCATCTTCCTCGGCTGCGGGCTGGGGCTGCTGGTGCCGCAGTGGGCGCGCCGGCCCACGCTCTCTCGCGCCCTCTTCTTCCTGTTGGCGGTGGACTGCTCCCTGGTGGCCTGGGCGCTGAGCCACATCGGCTCGGCGCCGGGAGTCAGCATCTACCTCATCCTCACCCTGGGGTGCGCCGCCGCCGCCGCCCACTTCCGCCCCCACGCCCCGCGCACCGTGGGGTGGAAGCTGCTGCGCGGACTGGCCTTCGCCGGGCTGGTGCCGCTGCTGGCGCTGGGGGGCTTCACCGCCTACCTCGCCCAGGTGGCGATCGAACGGCAGGTGCGCGACGACACCGTGCGCGCCGCGGCTGGCGAGGCGGACTTCCTGATGCGCTACCAGGACGACGCGCGCGAGGCCCTCCAGCTCCTGCTCGAGTCCCCCGGCTTCCGCGCCGCCTTCGCCGCGCGCGACCGGGAGCGGATGGAGCCCTACCTGCGCAACCTCCCGGACCAGGCGCGCGCCTTCGACGCCGTGCTCACGGTGGACGCCGAGGGTCACGCGCTGGCCACCTCCCACGCCGAGCCCGAGAAGCCGAGCAACTTCTCCCAACACGACTTCTACCGGAGCGTGATGAGTACCGGCGCCGCCTACGTCTCCCGCCCCTTCATCAGCCAGCGTGGGCTGCCCCACGTGGCGCTGGCCCTGCCCTTCAAGCAGGAGGGGCGGCTGGAGGGCATGCTGGTGGGGCTGCTCTCCCTGGAGCGGCTGAGCGCCGCAGTGACGCCCGCCACCCAGCGCTTCCGCGTCCAGGTGCTGGACCGGCGCGGCCTGCTGCTGCTGCGCGACACCCTGCCCAGCGCCACCCTCCTGAGCGAGGCCCGACTCCCCGGCCCCCTGCGCCTGCACCTGTCCGCCAATACCGAGGGAGTGCTCGAGACGTTCGGCCCGGACGACCAGCGCATCCTCGCCGCGGATGCCCCCGTGCCCGGCACCGAGTGGAGCGTCCTCGTCACCCAGGACCTGGGCGTGGCCTACCGCGCCATCACCCGCGTGGGCGTGGTCTTCATCGCCATGCTCGCCCTGGGGGTGGTGCTCACCCTCGCCCTCTCCCAGCTCGTCGCCCGCGACCTCATCCAGCGCCTGGACCTGCTGCGCGAGGCCACCGCCGCCATCTCCCAGGGGGAGCTCGACCGGCGCGTTCCCGTGGACGAGGACGACGAGCTGGGCGAGCTCAGCCGCAGCTTCAACGAGATGGCCGACCGCACCGAGGCCGCCCAGGGCAAGCTGCGCGAGGCGGTGCGCCTGCGCGAGGAATTCCTCTCCGTGGCCAGCCACGAGCTGCGCACCCCCCTCACCCCCCTCAAGGGCTTCGCCGCCCTCACCCTCAACCGGGTGGAGACGAGCCCGGACTTCCCCGAGCGCGAGCGCCTGCTCAAGGCCCTGCGCTCCATGGCCCGCCAGACGGACCGGCTCTCCCGCCTGGTGGATGACCTGCTGGACACCTCCCGCATCCAGGCCGGCCACTTCGAGCTGGTGCGTACCCGGGTGGACCTCGTCCCCCTGGTCCGCGAGGTGCTCGAGCGCTTCGAGCTGCGCGGCGGAGAGGTGGGCCTGCACTTCTCCCTCGACGCCCCCCCCACCCCCGTGGAGGGCGTATGGGATGGACTCCGTCTGGAGCAGGTGGTGACCAACCTCCTCTCCAACGCGGTGCGTTACTCCCCCCAGGGAGGCACGGTGCGCGTCGGCTTCCACCTCACGGACGAGCAGGTGGAGCTGCGGGTACGGGACGAGGGGATTGGCATTCCCCCGGAGAGCCTGGCCGCCCTCTTCCAGCCCTTCGCCCGGGCCTCCAACGCCACCTCCCGGCACTTCGGCGGGCTGGGCCTCGGACTCTTCATCTGCCGGGAAATCGTCCGGCGCCACGGCGGCACCATCTGGGCCGAGAGCCCGGGCCCCCACCAGGGGAGCTGCTTCCACATCCGCCTGCCCCGGGAAGCACCCTCCGACTCCACCGCCGTCGCGTAGAGCCCGAGCTCGTGACGCGAACCCCCTTTTCTCAGGGGATGATGCGGTGAGAGAAGATTCACGATATCGTCATTTTCCATTGAGGCGGTTACCCAGGAGAAAGGCCCGGGAAGCCACTCCCCTCGTTCACCCATGCATCCGATGCCGCAGCCGCCGCAGGACGTTCCCCCTTCCCACGAGGACCGCTACCGGCTGGTGCTGGAGAACCTCCGGGAGGTGGTGTTCCAGACGGACGCCGGGGGCCGGTGGAGCTACCTCAGCCCGGCGTGGACGGAGCTGACGGGCTTCACGGTGGAGGAGTGCCTGGGTCGGAAGGTGATGGACTTCGTCCACCCGGGGGAGCACGCGCACTGCCACGAGCTGGGCCGGGTGTTGCTGGGGCGAAGGAAGGAGCACTGCCGGCAGGAGCTGCGCTACCTGACGCGGAACGGGAGCTACCGCTGGGTGGAGGTGTTCACGCGGTTGCTGCTGGCGGAGGACGGCACGTACCAGGGGACGTGCGGAACGGTGAACGACATCACCGAGCGGAGACAGGCCACGGAGGCGCTGGCCCGGCGCGAGCGCTACCTCACCGGGCTGGTGGAGCTGCAGCAGTTGCTGCTGGCGACGGGGCACTCGGAGCAGGGCTTCTACGCGCGGCTGCTCACGCCGATGGGGGAGGCCTCGGGAGCGAGCCGGGTGTACCTCTTCGAGGCGCACCGGAGCCCGAGCGGAGAGCAGCTCATCAGCCAGCGCGCGGAGTGGTGCGCCCCGGGGGTGAAGCCGGAGCAGGACAACCCGGCGCTGCAGGAGATGCCCTTCGAGAAGGCCATCCCCCGCTGGTACGAGCTGATGTCGCGAGGCCAGTACATCAACGGGAAGGTGAGGGACTTCCCCGCGGAAGAGCGGGAGATACTGGAGCCCCAGGGGATTCAATCGCTGCTGGCGCTGCCGCTGTGGGTTCACGGGGCGCTGGCGGGCTTCGTGGGCTTCGACAACTGCGCGGAAGCGAGGGAGTGGGACAAGCTGGAGGTGGACCTGCTGGCGGCGGCGGCGGGCGCCATCTCCCTGGCCATGGAGCACCGGCAGTCCGAGCAGGCGCTGCGGGAGAGGGAGCAGCGCTTCCGGCGCATCGCGGAGAACGCCTCGGACGTCATGTACCGCTATCAGCTCGCGGGAGTGCGCAGCTTCGCCTTCGTCAGCGCCGGGGCGACGCGCAAGCTGGGCTTCAGTCCGGAGGAGCACTATCGCAACTCCAGGCTGTGGCACGAGCGGGTACACCCGGAGGACCGCGAGGCGCTGGAGCGGCTGCTGGAGGATCCGCGAGCCGCGGCGAAGGCCCCCGTGGTGCTGCGCTTCATCACCCGGAGCGGGCACACGGTATGGCTGCAGCACGTGGTGCTGCCGGTGCTGGACGCCTCGGGGCTGTGCGTGGCGGTGGATGGAATCGCCCGCGACCTCACCGACCGCCGCCAGGTCGAGGAGGCCCTCAAGCTGAGCGAGGCCAGCTTCCGCATCCTCCTGGAGGGCGTGCCGGAGCCGGCGGCGATCCAACGCGACGGGCGCATCATCTACGCCAACGCGGCGCTGGTGGCCACGCTGGGCTTCGCGAACGCGGAGGAGCTGCAGGACCGGCGGCTGGTGGAGTTCGTGCTGGAGGAGCCACCGGCGGCCGCGAGACAGAGGGAGCTCCTCACCGGGGAGCGGCGCCTGCTGCGGCGCGACGGCAAGGTGAGGATGGCGGACTTCGTCTCGCTGCCGCTGCTCTTCGACGGAGAGCCGGCGGTGGTGTCCATCGCCCGGGACGTCACCGAGCAGCGCCGACTCCAGACGCGACTGGCGCTGGCGGACCGGCTGGCCTCCATGGGCACGCTGGCCGCGGGCATCGCCCATGAAATCAACAACCCGCTGGCCTTCGTCATCTCCAACCTGGGCTTCCTCGCGGATGATCTGCGCCGGAGGCCCCCCGCCAGCACGCCGGAGCCGGATGGACGCCCCTCGGTGGAGGAGTGGCACACGGTGCTGGGCGAGGCGCGCGAGGGCGCCGAGCGCGTGCGGCAGATCGTCCGCCAGCTCAAGACGTTCTCCCGGCCGGACGAGGAGCGGGTGGAGCCGGTGGACGTCCACGCGGTGCTGGACTCGGCGGTGATGCTGGCCAGCAACGAAATCAGGCACCGGGCGCGGCTGGTGCGGGAGTACGGGCAGGTACCGACGGCGATGGCCAACGAGGGGCGGCTCTGCCAGGTGTTCCTCAACCTGGTGGTGAACGCGGCGCAGGCCATCCCCGAGGGCGCGGCGGAGCGGAACGAAGTCCGCCTGAGGACGCGGCGGAGCCCGGACGGACGGGTGGTGGTGGAAGTGAAGGACTCGGGGGTGGGAATCGCACCAGAGGTGCTGGGCCGCGTCTTCGACCCCTTCTACACGACGAAGCCGGTGGGAGTGGGCACGGGCCTGGGCCTGTCCATCTGCCATGGAATCGTGAGCAGTCTGGGGGGAGACATCTCCGTGGAGAGCGAACCGGGCCGCGGCACCACCGTGAAGGTGCTGCTGCCAGTGGCCGAGGAGGCAAGGCAGGTGGAGAAGCCGAAGCAGGCAACGCAGACGCCCGAGACGCAGCGCGGGCGGGTGCTGGTGGTGGACGACGAGCCGGCGGTGGGCCGGGCGCTGCGGAGGATCCTCCGCGAGCACGACGTGGAGCTGGCTACCAGCGGACGGCAGGCGCTGGAGAAGCTGAAGGCGGACGCGAGCTTCCATGCCATCCTCTGTGACGTGATGATGCCGGACCTCGCGGGCAAGGACCTGTACGAGGCCGTGCAGGGTGTCGGCGCCGGGCTGGAGCAACGCTTCGTCTTCGTCTCCGGCGGAGCCTTCACCCAGGGAGCACGAGAGTTCCTCGCGCGGATCCCCAACCCCACCCTGGACAAGCCCTTCGACGAACCCGTGGTCAAGCGGGTGGTGAGGGAGCTGATACGGGCAGCCTCGACCGGAGCCTCCTGAGGAACCTATACTCCTCCGCCGCCAAGGAGCGTGCGGTTGACCCCTCGACTCATCGCGCTAAGCGGCCCGCTGCGAGGCCAGTTCTGGGAGCTCGGGCCAGAGTCCCTCATCGTCGGACGACAGACGGACTGCCAGGTACGGCTCGCCGACCCGGAGGTGTCTCGCCACCACTGTGAGCTCCGCCCCGAGGGCGGGCACTGGCTGATGAGAGATCTCGAGAGCCGCCACGGCACCTTCGCCAATGGCGTGCCGGTGAGAGAGCGGCGCCTGGAGCACACCGACGTCCTCCAGGTCGGCGACAACTCCTTCCTCTTCCTGTGCGACGACACGCGGCCGAGGCCTCCGGAAGCCCACGAGGTGCCCCCGGACACCACCTCGTGGAGCACCGTACAGCGGAGACCCGAGGACGTGCTGTACCTCCAGCCGCGACGGCTCCGCGCCACGCTCACCGAGACGCTTGGGCAGGGCCCCGGCCACATCGCCGCGGACCTCCAGGCCCTGCTCGAGCTGAGCACCACCGTCCATGAGCCCCGGGACGAGGCACGACTGGCGGCTCGCATCCTCGAGCTGCTCAGGGCCGTGCTGCCCGCCGAGCGCGGCACCGTCCTGCTGTGCGAGCCGGGAACCGAGGAGACGGTGACCGCCGCCGCCTGGGACCAGCGCACCTCCAGCGACACGCCCTTCCCCGTCAGCACCACGCTGGTATCCCGCGTGCTCGAGGGCAAGGTGGGGTGCCTGTACTCGGACGTGTCCGAGGATGCCCGGCTGGGTGAGGCCGAGAGCCTGCGCGGCACCGTCGTACGCTCGGTGCTGTGCGCGCCCCTCCCGAGCCAGGCCGGGCCGCTCGGCCTGCTCTACTTCGACGCCTCCTCGAGCCTCGCCTTCGACGAGCACCACCTGGATTTGCTCACCGCGGCGGCCACCCTCTCCGCCCATGGCCTCGCCAGTGCCCGGCACCTGGCTCGGCTGGAGCGCGAGAACCTGCGCCTGCGGGAGGCCCACCTCGAGCACGGCATCGTCGGTGAGAGCGCCGCCATGCAGCGCCTCTTCCGCTTCATCTCCCGCGCCGCCCCCGTCGACTCCACGGTGCTGCTGCGTGGAGAGAGTGGCACCGGCAAGGAGGTGGCCGCGCGCGCCCTCCACAAGGCCAGCGCGCGCGCCAACGGCCCCTTCGTCGCCATCAACTGCGCCACGCTCTCGGAGACGCTGCTGGAGAGCGAGCTCTTCGGCCACGAGAAGGGCGCCTTCACCGGCGCCGTCGCCCGCAAGGAGGGCAAGCTGGAGCTCGCCCAGGGAGGCACCCTCTTCCTCGACGAGGTGGGCGAAATCCCCGTGGCCCTCCAGGCCCGGCTCCTGCGCGTGCTCCAGGAGCGCGAGTTCCAGCGCGTCGGGGGCACCCGCTCCCTCCGCGCCGACGTGCGCCTCATCGCCGCCACCAACCGCGACCTCGAGTCCGCCCTCCGCGAGGGCCGCTTCCGAGAGGATCTCTTCTACCGCCTCAACGTCATCTCCTTCACCCTCCCGCCCCTGCGCGAGCGCCGCGACGACATCCCCCTGCTGGCGCGCCACTTCGCCCGGCTCCACGGCGAGAACCTCCGCCGCCGCGCCGTAAGCCTCTCGCCCACCGCCCTCCACGCGCTCGAGTCCTACGACTGGCCCGGAAACATCCGCCAGCTCGGCAACGTCATCGAACGCGCCCTCGTGCTGGGCGTCGACGAACTCCTCCAGCCCGAGGACCTGCCCGACGAAGTGCTCGAGGGCGGCGGCGCCCCCGCCAGCGACTTCCAGGCGACGCTCACCTCCACCAAGAAGAAGAGCATCCTCGAGGCCATGGAGAAGGCCGAGGGCAACTACCGCGAGGCGGCGGCCCTGCTCGGCATCCATGTCAACTCGCTGCACCGGCTCATCCGCAACCTCGGCCTCAAGCAGCAGCTCTCCCGCTAGCGCGCTGCCGTGCGCCGGACCGGCATGCTAGGTTGACGACGCGTCCCCGAGGCCCGTCGTCCTGTGTCCGAGACTCCCGACATCTCCCGCATCGGCGGCTACCGCATCGAGTCCCTGCTCGGCCGGGGAGGCATGGGCGAGGTCTACCTCGCCTATGACGAGCGCCTGCACCGCCACGTCGCCCTCAAGCGCATCCGCGCGGACGGCCCCATCGACGCACAGGCCCGCGCCCGCTTCCGCCGGGAGGCCCAGGCCGCCGCTCGGCTCAACCACCCCTCCATCGTCCACCTCTACGACATCCTCGACACCGAGTACGGCGACTGCATCGTCATGGAGTACGTCTCCGGTGAGTCGGTGGCGGAGCTGCTGCGGCGAGGGGCCCTCGCGCTCGACGAGTCCCTGCGGCTCGCCAGCGCCGTCGCCGAGGGCCTCGGAGAAGCCCACGCCAAGGGCCTCGTCCACAGGGACCTGAAGGCGGAGAACGTCCTCGTCACCCCCGCCGGCCAGGCGAAGATTCTCGACTTCGGCCTCGCGCTGCCGCTGTGGTCCAACTCCCTCTCGCCCGTGCTGACGCAGCAGGGCGCGCTGCTCGGCACCGCCCACGCCATGTCCCCCGAGCAGGCCGGTGGCCTCCCGGTGGACCACCGCTCGGACCTCTTCGCCCTCGGCATCCTCCTCTATGAACTCGTCTCCGGCCGCGCGCCCTTCCGAGGGGCCAACCTCCTGGACACGCTGCGGCGGGTGACGAGCGAGACGCCCCAGCCCCTCTCGAAGCTGCGGCCCGACGCGCCCGCGGCGCTGGTGGCGCTCGTCGAGCGGTTGCTGGAGAAGGACCCGGCGCGCCGTCCCCAGAGCGCGCGCCTGGTGGCCACGGAGTTGGCGACACTGGCCGAGCAGGCCCCGAAGGCGCCGCCGCCCTCCGCCACTGAGGAGCCGAACACGCTCGGCGACGCGCGCACCCTCTCGCGCGCACCGGAGCCGGCGAAGCAGGGCTGGCGGCCCGAGAAGGGACAGACCCTGCCGCGCCACCCTCACTGGAGGCTCCTCGAGAAGCTGGGGGCGGGTGGCTTCGGCGAAGTGTGGCTGGCGGCCCACGAGGCCACCGGCGAGCGCCGTGTCTTCAAGTTCTGCTTCGAGGCCGAGCAGCTCCGGGCCCTCCGGCGCGAGGTGACGCTCTTCCGACTCCTCAAGGAGGCGCTCGGAGAGCGCGACGACATCGCCCGCATCCTCGACTGGAGCTTCGACGCACCTCCTTATTATCTGGAGGCCGAGTACACCGCGGGGGGCTCGCTCATCGACTGGGCGGCACGCCAGGGCGGGCTGGAGACGGTTCCCCTCGACACCCGGTTGGAGCTCGTCGCCCAGGTGGCCACCGCGCTCGCCGCCGCCCACTCGGTGGGCATCCTCCACAAGGACATCAAGCCCGCCAACGTGCTCGTCCACGCCTCGGCCGAGGGCGCGCCCACCATCCGCCTCACGGACTTCGGCATCGGCCTGCTCCTGGAGCACGAAGCCCTGGAGGCCCGGGGCATCACCGCGCACGGCTTCACCGTCGGGGGTGCTCCCGAGGGCGCCGGTACCCTCATGTACCTCGCCCCCGAGCTGGTGGAAGGCCAGCACGCCACCCTCCAGTCCGACATCTACTCCCTGGGCGTGCTGCTCTATCAAATGGTCGTCGGGGACCTCGTGCGCCCGCTCGCGCCCGGCTGGCAGCGAGACGTGGAGGATGCGCTGCTGGCCGAGGACATCGCCTGCTTCGTGGATGGAGACCCGGAGCGGCGACCGGCCCATGCGCGCGAGGTGGCCGAGCGGCTCCGAGGCCTCTCCCGGCGCCGGGAGGAGCGCGAGGCCGAGCAGCGGGCCCGGCAGGCATTCGAGCGGGCCCGGAGGCGCCGCACACAGGCCGGGTGGGTGGCCGCCAGCCTCGCCCTCATGCTCGCGGGGGTATCCGTCTTCGCCGTGCGCGAGGTGCGTGCCGGGCGACAGGCCGAGGCCGCCCGCCAGGACGCGGAGCTCCGGCGACACCAGGCCGAGAGGCTCATCGCCTTCATGCTGGGAGACCTGTACGGCAAGCTCGAGCCCCTGGGCCGGCTCGGCATCCTCCAGGACGTGGGTGACGAAGCCCTGGAGTACTTCGCCACGGTGCCCGAGGGGGAGCAGACCCCCGAGGAGCTGATGCAGCGCTCCAAGGCGCTGGGACAGATAGGGCAGGTGCGCTTCGGCCAGGGGCGGCTCGAGGAGGCCTCGCGAGCCTTCCTCGAATCGCTCCAGGTGGCCCGAGGGCTCGTGGCGCGAGAGCCGACGAATGGCGAGTGGTTGTTCGCGCTCGGCCAGAGCGAGTACTGGGTGGGCTTCTCGCTGGCGCAGCGGAAGGAGCTGCCCGAAGCCCTGCGACACTTCGAAGCCTACCTGGACGTCTCGCGACGGCTGGTGGCGATGGACGCGAGCAACACCGAGTGGCAGATGGAGCTGGCCTACGCGCACAGCAACATCGCCTCCATCCAGCAGCTCCTGGGAGACGGTCAGGCGGCGAGCCGCGCGCTGGGAGCGAGCGCCACCATCATGGAGACGTTGCGCGCACAGCGTCCGGAGGACACGCTGCTCCAGCGCGAACTCTCGCAGGTGTATGCCAAGCTGGGCGACGCCGCGAGGAGCCGAGGAGCGCTGGGCGAGGCGCTGAAGTGGTTCCAGCAGAACCTCACCCTCCTGGAGTCCCTGACGGCGCGGACGCAAGAGGACGCGGGCCTGCAGCGGCTGCTGGGGATTGCCCACAGCCACGTGGGAGACATGCTCCTCTTCCAGGGGGACACGCGCGGCGCGCTGGCGCGGTACGAGGCGGAGCTGGACATCGCCAGGCGCCTGGCCGCGCATGACCCGGACAACCTCACCTGGCGTGGCGAGCTGCTGGTGCGCTACGAGAAGGTGGGCCGCTGCCACCGCCTGCTGGGGGACCAGACCAAGGCGCACACCCTCTTCGACACCGCGTTGAGGAGCGCCACGGAGCTGCTGGAGAAGTCGCCGGAGCACCGGAGCTGGCGCTTCGCGCTAGCCCGAGAACACCTGGCGCTCGCATCCGTGGAGACCGAGCGCGGACAGGCGACGCGGGCACGCGGCCACCTGCGCGAAGCCCTCACGGCGCTGGAGAAGCTGCGCGAGGAGGCGCCGACGGAGCGTGCCTTCGCCCAGTGGCATGCCTCCGGCCTGTGGCAGCTCGGGTGGCTCGAGGCGCGTGCAGGAGCCTCCGACCGGGCCCGCCCGGCATGGGAGGAGGCACTCGCGACGCTCGAGCCCGAGGCACAAGCCCGGGAGCCGCATACGATGGACCTGCGGGCCCGGCTGCTGCTGGCGCTCGGCCGCGAGGACGAGGCGCGCCCGCTGCTCGCGACGCTCGACGAGATGGGCTACGCGGACGAGGAGTTCTCGCGCATCCGCCGCTCGCTCGACGAGGGAGAGGCCCCCCTCTAGGGCTCGGGTATCACCGGCCGAGGCTCGAGAACCATCTGAGGATCCTGACTCGACTGCTTCGGGCTGTCCGAGTTGCCCTTGGAGCACACGGTGAAGGCCATGCCCAGGATGAGGGGAGCGCTACGTTGGGGCAGCTCGTTGTTGACGCACAAGGTGACATGCTCCGAGGAGAACTCCTCGATGGCGAGCGTTCCGGCGTCATCCGGGAGCAACAGGGATTTCGTCGTCTGCCCCTGCTCGACGGTCGCGAAGCCAGTGCTGGAGCTGGGGACCCTGCGCAGCGAGAGCGCCACGAGAC
>QKJM01000883.1 GCA_003249315.1 Archangium sp. | reverse complement strand
GCCCGCACAGCCTATCATCAACTCCTTGGGAACTTCGAATCAGGTAGGGGGGGCTCTGTCGGGCGGCCGGCACTTCGGTTACCTTCGAGTCCCAGGGTGTCCGATGGCGAATGG
The DNA here is from genome assembly GCA_003249315.1 of Archangium sp. Lineage (GTDB taxonomy): Bacteria > Myxococcota > Myxococcia > Myxococcales > Myxococcaceae > QKJM01. The sequence continues at coordinate 2,744 of QKJM01000883.1, read as the reverse complement.
ATGGGGGTGAACTCCCAGTATGATCGCGAGGCGAGGCGCCTGGCGGCTGCTGGATACTCCATATTGACCTGACGGACCGAAGCTACGGGAAGAGCATGGCGATGAAAATGGTGGACGATCTCACGATGTGTGGTGGGCCGGCCCAGCCGCTTCCGTCCTCGGACAGTGCGTGCCTCATCCTCACCAGCACCACGACGCCAGCGGCCATCGGAAAGGTGTTCCGCGTGGAGGGAGCGGAGCACGTGCTCGGTCGCGGCGCGGATGCGGGCTTCCAGATCAACGACCACGGCGTGTCGCGTCGGCACGCGCGGATTACGCGCACGGAGGGGGGCTACCACCTGGTGGACCTGGGGTCGACCAACGGCACCTACCTCAACGGGGTGCGCATCGCCTCGGCGGAGCTGCACGAGGGCGACCGGGTGCAGATTGGCACCGTGACGGTGCTGCGCTTCTCCATGCGCGAGCTGGTGGAGCAGGGAGAGGAGCAGCTCCGGCAGGCGCTGAGCGCGGCGCGGGTGGGAATCTGGGACTGGAACGCCGTCACCGGGGCGGTGACGTGGTCGGAGCAGGTGGACCGGCTGCTGGGGCTGCCGGTGGGGACCCTCTCCGGGCGGCCCACGGAGCTCTCCGAGGTGGTTCACACGCAGGACGTGGAGCGGGTGCGCGAGGCCCTCTCGGTGGCCATCTCCCAGCGCACCCACCTGGACGTGGAGTGCCGCATCGACGTGACCGGCGCGAGAGGCCGGTGGCTCTCCTGCAAGGGGGACGTGCTCAGCGACGAGGGCGGCGTCCCCGTGCGCATCACCGGCACGGTGATGGATATCACCGAGCGCAAGGCGGCCGAGCAGGAGCTGCGCCGGCAGGCCCTCATCTTCGAGAGCCTGTGCGAGGGCGTGGTCGTCGCGGACCGGAACGGGCGCATCATCGACTGGAACGCGAGCGCGGAGAAGATGTTCGGTCGGGGCAAGGCGGAGGCGCTCGGGCAGACACTCTTCTCGCTGCTGCGACCGGAGGAGGAGGACACGCGGACCGCGGAGGTGCTGGTGGCGCTCGAGCGGGAGGGGCGGTGGACAGGGGAGGTGGAGTTCAAGCGGCCCGACGGTACGCGGTGCTTCTGCGAGTCGGTGGTGGCCCCGCTGCGGGACGCGGAGGGGAGGACCATCGCCAACATCCTGGTCCACCGCGACATCACCGAGCGGCGCATGCTGCAGGCCCGGCTGCACATGGCGGATCGGCTGGCGTCGGTGGGCACGCTGGGCGCGGGGGTGGCCCATGAAATCAACAACCCGCTGGCCTACATGCTCGTCAACCTGCACATGGTGGCCGAGGGGCTGGAGCGGCTCCGGGACTCGTTGGTGGCGAGCGAGGTGGAGCCGCTGCACCAGGTGGTGCAGGAGACGGTGGAGGGAGCCGAGCGCATCGCCTCCATCGTGAGGGACTTGAAGACGTTCTCCCGAGGGGAGCAGGAGGAGCGTCTGGGGCCGGTGGAGGTCAGCCGCGCGGTGGAGCTGGCCTGCAAGATGGCGGACAACGTGGTGAAGCACCGTGCCCGGCTGGTGACGCAGTTCGAGCCCGTACCCTCGGTACACGGCAGCGAGTCGCGCCTGTGCCAGGTGTTCCTCAACCTGCTGCTCAACGCCGCGCACGCCATCCCGGATGGCGACGCGCAGGAGCATGAGATTCGGGTGGTCATCCGGGAGGAGGGCTCGCGGGAGGTGGTGGTGGAGGTGCGCGACACGGGCGTGGGGATGGCGCCGGATGTGCAGGCGCGCATCTTCGATCCCTTCTTCACCACGAAGGCGGTGGGGGAGGGGACGGGGCTGGGGCTGTCCATCTGCCACGGCATCATCGACTCCATGGGGGGGCGCATCCAGGTGGAGAGCGTGCAGGGTCGGGGCAGCACCTTCCGGGTGTACCTGGGGGTGGCGACCACCGTCGCGGAGGTCCGCGTGGAGCCGTCGCCGGTGCCCACGGTGGGCAGGGCGCGCATCCTGGTGGTGGATGACGAGCCGTACGTGACGCGGGCGCTGCACCGCTCGCTGTCCTCCGAGCACGAGGTGGCCACCGCCAACGGGGCTCGGGCGGCGCTCGAGCTGGTGGGTGGGGGCACCCGGTTCGATCTCATCCTCTGTGATGTGATGATGCCGGGGATGACGGGGATGGACCTGTACGCCGAGCTCAACCGGCTGGCGCCGGAGCAGGCCCGGAGGGTGGTGTTCATGACGGGAGGGGCCTTCACCCCGCGGGCGCTGAGCTTCCTGCAGGAGGTGCCCAACCCGAAGCTGAGCAAGCCGTTGGACCTGCGGCAGCTCCGGGCGCTGGTGGATCGCTCCGCCCAGGCCGAGACGGCCCAGGAGGGGATTCGATGAGCGAGGACGGGGCGGGGCGCTCCGAGAGCCCCGCCTCGGGCCCGGCGGCTACCGCCGAGGCCGTGTTGCACTCCGTCTCCGCCGAGTCGCGCGCCGTCCCGGCCGAGCTGACGGTGAGGGCGCTGGTGGCGGGAGGGCTGGTGGGGACGATGCTGGCCCTCACCAATCTCTACGCGGGGCTGAAGACGGGCTTCTGGGAGTCCGGGTGTGTGTTCTCCTCGCTGCTGGCCTTCAGTGGGATGTCGGCCGTCTCGGCCGGGCGTCGTCCGCCCCCCTCCGCGCTGGAGACGAACGTCGCCCAGACGGCCGCGGTGTCGGTGGGGGCATTGCCCGCGAGCGCGGGGCTGCTGGGCGCCGTTCCGGCGCTGGCGCGGC
>QKJM01001001.1 GCA_003249315.1 Archangium sp. | reverse complement strand
ACGGGTGACGGACCACGAGGGCCAGGGCGTGGTGGCGCAGCTCTCGGTGGGTGTGGTGGACAAGGCCGTCTACGCCATCCAGCGGGAGTTCCGCCCCGGAGTGCTGGACTTCTTCTACCCGGTGGGTCGCAACAACGTGGCCAGCTTCTACTCCTCCGAGTTCCAGGGCTACGGCTACGGCGAGGCCCTGGCGCGGAAGCTGGCGGGGCTGACGGATCACGCCTTCGCCTCCATCAAGCCGCCCTCGCGGCAGGCGAAGGATCTGGAGCGGGACACGGCGTACTGGAGCCCGGACGTGGTGACGGATCGGGACGGGCGGGCGACGGTGCGCTTCAAGCTGCCGTCCAACCAGACGCTGTGGGTGGTGACGAGCGTGGCGGCGGACACCTCGGGGCGCTTCGGCGAGGGCACGGCCGAGTTCGCCACGCGAGGCGGGCTGAACCTGTACGCGGCGCTGCCTCGTTTCCTTCGCGAGGGGGACGAGGCGCGGGCCTCGGTGCGCCTGTCGGCGGGCATGGCCTCGAAGGGCAGCCAGGTGCTGGAGGTGCGGCTGGCGGCGGCGGGGGTGCTCGCGGCCACCGAGTCGAAGGAGAAGGGGGAGCTGGGCGAGGGTGGTGAGAAGGTGCTGCCCATCGCGCTGAAGGCGGAGAAGGCGGGGCAGGCCGAGCTGGCGGTGGAGGTGACGGGCGGGAAGGAGGCGCTGCGAGACAGGCGCATGGTGGCGGTGCGGCCGGCGGTGCTGGAGTCGCCGGTGAAGGTGGCTCAGTGGGGCGGCGGCGAGCTGTCCCTGCCGGCGCCGGACAGCGCGACGCTCTCGGAGGTGGAGCTGGTGCTGCAGCCGACGCTGGTGGATGCGGCGCTCGCCAACGTGGCGGAGCTGCTGACCTACCCGTACGGGTGCCTGGAGCAGCTCGTGTCCACCACGGTGCCGAACGTGGCGCTGTACCAGACGCTGCGGAAGGTGGACGCGCTGGCCTCGTTGGATCCGGACAGCCAGGGGCTGCTGGCCGAGGCGCGCAGCCGCTCGGTGCAGGGGACGGCGCGGATTCTGGACATGTCCGTGCGCGGTGGTGGCTTCGCGTGGTTCAGCGGCTACAGCGAGCCGAGCCTGCCCATGACGCTCATCGCCCTGGATGGGCTGGCGTACGCGGTGGAGGCGGGACTGGTGGATCGGAATGACTCGCGGGTGACGGCGAGCATGCGCTGGCTGGAGGCGCAGGAGGAGCTGCCCCTCGAGTGGGATGCGACGCGGGCCTGGGTGCTGGCGAGGCTGGATGGCTCGCGTCAGGCGGCGCGGGTTCGGGCGCTGGTGGAGCGGGCCGAGCCGGGCGAGCTGTACCCGCTGGCGCTGGCGGTGCTGGCGGCGGAGAAGACGGGGGTGATGAAGGAGCCCGAGCTGAAGGCTCGCATCGACGAGCTGGTGGCGCGGAGCCACGAGGGCTTCGTCACCCTGGCGAGCATGCCCGCTCGGAGCGAGGCCATGTGGCGCTACCCGCTGCGCAAGGTGGGCCTCACCGCCATCCTCGGGCACGCGGCGTCCTTCGGGAAGATGGATATGAATCAGGCACGGCGGCGGCTGCTGGAGGCGCTGACGGAGCCGGAGCTGTCCACGTTCGACAGGAGCACGGCGTTGCTGCACTCGCTGTGGTTGATCGAGCGCGACGCGAAGGAGTTCCGCGAGCTGACGCCGCCGGAGGTGAAGGGGGCGAAGGCGCGCTTCGTGCCGCGAGGCATGGGCCTGGTGGCGAAGCTGGAGCCGGGGACGCGCCTGGTGGACGTGGCCCCCTTCGAGGGCATGGCGAGCCTGAGGGCCAGGGCGGCGACGCCGCTAGCGGACGTGAAGCCGCTCTCCGAGGGAATGAGCATCGAGCGCGGTTACTGGGCGCTTCGCGAGGGAGGGAAGGTGCGGCTGGGGCCGGGCGACAGCGTGAGCCAGGGCGAGGAGGTGTACGTGGAGCTGACGGTGGACGCTCGGGGGGAGAACCCGGGGCGCTCGGCGTACTACGTGGTGGAGGACGCGGTGCCCGCGGGCTTCGTGCCGCTGGTGGAGGACAAGGAGTTCCGCGGTCCTCCGCACGAGCTGCCGCTGGCGCCCGAGGCCCTGAAGCGGCGCTCGCTGAGCCCGGAGCGCGCCACGTTCTTCTTCGAGGAGCCGACGTGGTGGAGCGACAGCCCGCGCACGGTGGGGTACGTGATGCGTGCGCAGTTCGCGGGCACCTTCACGGCGCCGCCGGCCTTCATCGAGGACATGTACGTGGCAGGCATCCATGGCCGGACGGGCTCGGACGTGCTGAAGGTGGAGCCGTCCCAGCGCAGCCAGGGCGACGTCACCGAAGTGGAGTGGTGAAGCGGTGGTGGGGTGGTCCGTCGTCGCCGTCGCGCTGGTGACGGCCACCCCTGTCTTCCTCACCCGGGGAGATCTGACGCCCGAGGCGGAGTTGCGCGCCGAGGCGGAGGCCACCTGGCGGGAGCTGGAGTCCCGCTATGTGGCCGAGGCCGGAGGCGCGCCCGCGCGGGCTCCAGGGAAGGTTTCGCTGCGAAGGGGCGTGGGGATGCTGCCTTCGCGCAATGGGCAGGGGAGGCCGGGCGTGGTGGAGCTGCGGCAGGGCCGGCCCGGGGTGCTGGACGCGCGACTACGGATGGCGCTGCGGCACGAGCTGGCGCACCAGTTGCTGTGGTGGGCCTGCCCGGCCTCGGAGAAGGATCGGCTGTTCCACGAGGCCTTCGCGCTCTCGGTGAGCGGGGAGCTGGCCGAGTGGAGGGAGGCGCCCTACCAGTCCCTTGCACCCGGAGGTGGACGGGCCGAGGGCGCGGCGTGCGCTGGCGCGGGTGCTGAATGAGGAGAAGGGGTTTCCGAGGGCGCTGAAGCGCCGGCTGCGCCAGTGTCAGGACGGGGCGCGGTGGACGGTGCCTTTGTCGGTGGACGAGCTGACGGGGCAGGCGGTGCGGGTGGCGAGCGCGACGGTGGTGCTCAGCCGGCACTCGGGAGAGGTGCTGTGGGCGGAGGGAGACATCCTCCGGGCGATGCCGTACGGCTCGACGCTGAAGCCCTTCGTGGTGGCGGGGAGCCCGAAGCCACCGCCGGTGCTGGCGCCTCGTGGGGAGGTGGCGGAGTGGAAGTGTGGGGAGGGGCTTCCGAGGCGGGTGGAGGCGCGGACGGCGTTGCTGCGCTCGTGCAACGGGTACTTCCTGGACTGGGAGGGGAAGGGGAGCGCACCGGAGGGGCTGTTCGGTGCATGGGGCGAGGTGCTGTCCGCGGTGGGGCTCTCGGGGAGGCCGTTGGACATGGCGGATGCGATCGGGTTGCGCGCGTCGCTGAGGTTGTCTCCGTGGGGGCTGGCGCAGGCGTACCGGCTGCTGGCGGAGGCGAAGCCGGACGTGCTGGCGGTACTGGCGGGCAACGCGGTCCGGGGCACGCTGTCCGGGCTGCCGGCCTCGAAGGCGCTCGAGGGGGTGGCGACGAAGACGGGGACGGTGCGGGACGAGGCGAGCCGGCCGCGGCTGGGGTGGATCGTCGCGGTGGACGAGGACGTCGTGGCGGTGGTGGCGCGGGCGGAGCGGATGCCCCGTGACTTCGCGGGCGAGGTGTCGAAGGTGCTGGAGAAGGTGCGGCGGAAGCGCGCCAGGGTGGAGGTGGCGAGGGAGCAGGTGCTGGGGCAGGTTCCGTCGGGGGAGGTGGAGGCGCGGTGCCGGGGCGCGGGCTTCACGGTGGAGGGCGGCGTGCCGAGAGTGGTGCCCGAGGGCTTCTCGAAGCTGCGCCCGCTGGTGGAGCAGGGGCCGGCGGTGTGCCTGGGCGCCCCGTGGCGCGTCCGCATCTCCGGGTCACCGTCGGCGGTAGGGGAGTACGCGGGCATCTTCATGGGGGAGGCGCCGCCGTACGCCTTCCGCACCACCCGGCTCCAGTACTCGGAGGGGGTGGTGAAGCAGGAGCGGCTTCTGGAGCGGGCCGCAGGCGTTCCCTGACAGACGGCTCGCTGTCTGATCTGTCACGCCTCTTGCTCGCGTCCTTGCCAGAAAGTCCGAAGGCTCCGCCGCTTCGTCTCTCCCTCTCCCTGGAAAGAGGCCTGTGCATGCGCCTTGCAAAGCAGGGCGGGCATCCGGTCCTGCCTTTCGCGGGACCGCATGACGAGCACGACTGCTTCTGGGGGAAGACTCATGCTTATGACGAGGATTTGGGCTGTGGTTCTGGTGTTGGTGGCGGGTCGGGCCTTCGCGGAGGAAGAAGCTGTAAGCAATGTCCTCTCCGTCGATGTCCTGGGACTGGCTCGCAAGGAGCTGCAGCTCGAGGGGGAGCGTGTTCTTTCCGAGCGGATCGGGGCGCGGCTCGGCGTCGGCTTCTCGCTCTTCGATGTGCGGATCAGCCGGG
>QKJM01000587.1 GCA_003249315.1 Archangium sp. | reverse complement strand
CACACCTTGTGGAATATCTTCTTCCACAGCCGCTCCAGCGCCCGCGTGTGGTGCCTCGCATACGGCCCCAGGTCCAGCCACCTCGGCCTCAGGCTCGCCAGCTTGTTCATGTCGAACAACGCCGCATGAACATGCACCCGCTCCATGAAGTCCCGCCCGTAGCGCCTGTCCAGCGCCTCCAGGTCCACCTCCGGGTACCAGTTCGTCGTGGTGAAGTGCAGCTCCCCCAGGCTGTACCTCGCCACCACCTGGTGCCGACTCCACACCACCGACTCCAGCTTCAGCGTTCTCTCTCTCATCGGATTCTCCCCGTACACGTGCCCCTCGTACGGGGGTCCTCGAGTGTCTGTGTCAGTGTCCTGTCCGTGGTGTCAGGTATTTCGCATGGGTTCTCGGACGCGCAGCATTCCCTCACCCCAGCCCTCTCCCAGAGGGAGAGGGGGCATACACGGTCTTCAACCCGGGGTGGGCGCCACCCTCACCCCAACCCTCTCCCAGAGGGAGAGGGGGCATGCACAGGGGTGTCGGGTTCTTCTCAGTCCCCGTGGTCCCGGGCCGCTTCCTCCGCCGAGCCCCCCACCGCCTCCACCGAGTTCCGCGGCGGACGCGGCGGCGCCAGCAGAGGCGCCATCGGTCGGCCCCGGTCAAAGGCCGCCCGACGCGAGCCAATCTCATCCGGCGTCGTCGCCGCAATCCTCCGACGCACCCTCGCGATCGACGCCTGCACCGTCGCCGGGTCCGGGTGCGCCTTCAACGCCTCCACCCATAGCTCGATCGCCTTCTCGTTCTCCCCCGCCTCCGCCTTCAGCTTCCCCATCTCGAAGGTGGCGTGCGGCGTCAGCTCCGACTCCGGAAACCGCGCCACGAGGTCCGCATACGTCCGCGAGGCCTCCTGTCGGTGCCCCTCCATCATCTGCAGCGCCTGCCCCTCCAGGAAGAGCGCGTCATCCACGTACCCGCTGGTGGCGAAGCGCTCGGCCAGCTTTCGCGCCTCCAGCACGCTCTGCTGGTAGTCCCCCAGCTCGAAGTAGAGCTTCGCCACCAGGTAGTGCAGCTCCGCCCCCTGCGGCGGATTGCGCGCCAACGCCGCCGTGAGCTGATCGATCGCACCCCTCAAGTCCCGGTAGTGCATCCGCAACAGCTCGGCCACCACCACCCTCGCCTCCAGCGCCTCGGGGGACTCGGGGCACTGCGCGATCAGCTCCTTGTAGACGCTGATGGCCTCCTTCACCTTGCGCAGCTCCAGCCAGTACACGTCCGCCGCGCCCTTCAGCGCCCGCGCCCGCAGCACCTGCGCCTGCCCGGTCTCGTCCAGCCTCAGCGCGTCCAGCGCCTTGCGGTACTCCACCAGCGCCTCGTCCGGCCGCTTCTCGAAGATGGCGTCCCGCGCCCGCTGAATGTGCTCGGTCGCCCCTCCCTCCCGGCGACAACCCGGGACGAGCGCCAGCACCAGCGCCAGCACCAGCCGCTTCACGAACACACCCCGGGGGAGAACCGGACACACCGGGTGTCCACGCAACGCACACACTCCTCCGTGGGATTCACGTCGGTGACACACACCGACTCACGCGAGGAGCGCGGGCAGTCCTCCGACGCCGTGCAGCGATACTCCTGGCCCTCGGCGTTCACCACCGGCTCTGCCTGCAGCCGGCACTCCACCAGGGCGTTGCAGCCAGCAAGACCGGCTGCCACTGCCATCAGCACGACTGCTCCCATCCGGAATCTCACGGGGCTCGGTTGTAACCGGATTCAGCCGCGTCGTCACGGAACGCTCCGCCCGTCTGCCCGCTCCCCTCCCCCCACGGGAAAGCGCCCGCCCGGCGCGCGTCAGTTGCTGCTCCGCCGCTCCTTCTTCCCCGAGGTCAGCACCGTGGCATCCATCACCGCCATCCGCCGCCGCCTGCGCAACTGCCGCGCCTTCTCCTCCTGCTGCGCGAGGTGCTTCGCAATCCCCTCCAGGTGCTGCTCCGACACCCGGCATTGGATGGCCGACACCTCCTGGTGCCTCCGGCCCAGCTCCTGCCACAGTTGCACCCGCGACTGGTTCCACAACAGCCGCGACTCCACCTCGTCCAGCGCCACGTCCATCCGCGCTTCCTCGGCCCGCAGCTCCTCCAGCCGAGCCCGCGCCGCCTCCTCCGGGGGCTCCATCATGCATCCGCTCGACAACCACCCCGCCACCACCAGCCCGAGTACCCCGCGCCGCATCCCTCCAGCCATCTCCCACCTCCTGTCCGGTGCGTTTGCACTGCCCGCGTCCCCCACTCCCACCCGCAACCCCCCGCGAGTACCCCGGCCAGGCCCTCACGCGCGGGGCCAAACTAGGGAGCCCCTCCCATCCGGACAACCACCCCTCCCTCCCGGCTTCCTGGAGCCAACGCGACTCTCGTCCTCCGGAGCAGGTGGCACCACCCCCCGGTGATGCGGGGAGAACACGCACCACACCCCCGCGCCCCGTCAGCGCTCAACGCCCCGTAACGTGCGGGGTTGGACATGCCGGCTCGGCCCCGGCCCCTACTTGGGCACGGCCTTGAGCACGGCCTTGCCGTCCTTGATGACGACCTTGAACTCCACGCCCTTCGCCTTGTGCTGCTTCATCAACTCCGGCACCTGCTTGCGCAGAGACGAGGCCACCGACTCGTAGCTCATCTTCGAGGTGTCCTCCTTGTTGCGCCGCTTGGCGTTGACGTAGGCATCGTAGACAGCCTTCAGCTTGTCATCGGACAGCCCACCCGCCCCGGCGGACGGCGGACGCAACACCGGCCCTCCCGCGGGCCGGGCCGCGGCGGGCGGAGGCGGCGGCCGGGCCGCGGCAGAAGGTGGAGGCGGCGGCTTCACCGCGCCCACCGACGGCACCAGCGGC
>QKJM01000953.1 GCA_003249315.1 Archangium sp. | reverse complement strand
TCGGGACACACGGGCTTCGCACCCGCTCCGCCGGAGGTGCAGTCCGACGGGCCCACCTCCAACGGGCAGAGCACCAGGTGGAGCACCTCGCGGCCTGGCTGCGCATCCAGCTCCACCGCTCCCGGCAGCTCGAGGCCCGTGCCGCCCGCGAAGCGCGTCCGGCTTTCAGGCTCGTTCGGCCACGCGGTGTAGAGCGCCCCGGACGACTCCACCCCGAGCAGGGCCACGTGTCCCTCCACCGGCAGGTCGATGGCGAAGCGGAGCCGGTCCCCGGGCGCGAAGGTGTCTCCGCTGAATACCTCCTCGGCATGATCGCCCGAGAGGCGGAACACCCGCAGCCCGAGGGCTCCCTTCATGCGCGTCGTCGGAGACTCCACCTGTGGTTGAACGACCAGCACCAGCACCGCGGCCGTGGCGGCCACCGCCACCACCGGAGGCAGCACGCGACCCCACCACCCGCGCAGCTTCTCGGACAGGGGGCGCTGGGCGGGCGTCTCGAGTCCCGCCCGGATGCGCGCCAGCATCACGCCCGGCGCCGCCCCGTCGATGGCTCCGAAGCCGGCCCGGCGCTCGGTCATACGCGCGCCGCACTCCGCACAGCCCGCCACGTGGCGCTCCACCTCTCCCGCCTGGGCCTGGGAGAGCTCGCCCGCGTGGAGTCGGTCCAACGTGAAGTCCGAGGGGCAGTCCGGCTGCCCCTGTCTCAAGGTGCGGAAGTCAGGCAGGCTCATGAGCGTCTCCTTCCGAAGCCCAGCAGGCCGGAGGTCTTCTTGACGGGCGGCGCGTCGGCTTCCGACTCCACCTGCGCGCTCGCCCACGCCTGGAAGCGCTCCAGCAGGTTGCCCACCGTCCGCTTGGAGGTGCCGAGCACCGACGCGGCCTCCTCGTGCGACATGCCGTCGAGGAAGACGTACACGGCGGCGGCCGCCTGGCGCTCATCCGCCGTCGCGAGCAACCGCCGCAGGAGCACGAGGTCATCCGCGCGCACCGGCTCGCTCCCGGAGGCGCCCTCCCCCATCGGCGCCATGTGCTCCGCGTAGAGCTCGGCGCGGCGCGAGCGATCCCTGATGAGGTTCAGGCAGTAGTGGGTGGTGATTTGATAGAGCCACGTCGTCAACTGGCTCTGCTGGCGGAAGCTCCCGGCGCCGCGGAGGGCGCGGATGAAGATCTCCTGGGTCGCCTCCTCGGCGTCCGCGGGGTTGCCCAGGAGCCGCAGCGCGCGGCGGTACACACCAGGCCCATGTCTGTCGAAGAGCGTGGCGATCTGCTTCGAGTCGGCTCGATCCAAGGTGTCGCTTGCAGGGGGGAGGGGCGCGCAGTCTACCCGAGCCAGGACCGGGCACGCCCCTCCGGGGCCCACGCCTGCCTGACGGGGGAGCCAGGGTAGAATGGTCGTCGATGCGAGTCGACTCATACCGCCTCCAAATCCTTGGACCCGTGACGCGGAAGAACGGGCAAGGCATGAAGCCGCGAAGGCACCAAAGCCGACTCGGCCCCCTCGTCCTCCTCTGGTTGCTGGGCGCCTGCACCCCGAGTGAACAACCTCCGTCCGACTCCTGCTGGACTCCCCTGGACGAGGCCGCCCTCAGCAACCCACGACGCGCCTCCTGGCTCACCGTGGGGGAGACCGCGCTCGATGCGCAGGGGCGTGGAGCCTTCCTGGAGGTTCCGCTCGAGATGGGAGCGCAGGGCGTGGCCATCCGGGTGTCAGCGCCCGGCGGCGAGGCGACCTGCGTCCAGCTCGAGGAGGTGAGAGATCCGGACGGAGAGGCGTGGGTGACGCCACCAGCCTCGCTCTGGGACTACGGCCCCTACTGCCAGAGCTGCCCCGAGCGCGTCTCCGTAGGGGTGGGCGCGGGCCTCTACATCCTGCCATCGGGCGAGCCACCGCCGCCCTCGGCTTCGCGACTCCAGGTGCAAGCCGTGGCACGCGAGTGTTCCACCTTCCTCTCCGCGCAGCCCGGTGAGCAGCCCGAGCGCCTGCGCCTGGAGGCCCTGGCCCTGCCCGCAGTGGACGAGACACGCGAAGGGGTGGTGCTGCTGGAGGTGGCCATCACCTCCGGCTCCGTCTTCTACGAGGATGACGCGCCCCTGCCCGCGGCCCTCGCCGAGGCCCTGGAGGAAGTGAACACCCTCCTGCGCCCGGGCCGGCTCTCCGTGCGGCCGGTCCGCGTCCGCCGCGTGGAGGCGGAGGATCCGCTCGACTTCGAGCGAGGCGACCACTCGGCGCTCGAGCGTCTCACCCTCGAGCTGCATTCCTGCGACGAAGGGGGGACCCCGCCCGATGATGCATGGGTGCCCCTGGTGCTCGCCGGCTGCCTGCGCCTGAGCGAGCCGGTACAGGGAAAGACGAGCGAGCCGGAGGGCTTCGTGCCGCATATCCCCGATGGTCTTCCCGCTCCGGGGCGCGCCCACGGCGTCTTCATCCGGGGCCGTGGCTGTCGCGACACCTCTCCGCGCATCAACTGGCCCACCTCGTACCTCGCCCGGCTCATCGCGCACGAGCTGGGCCACGCCCTCGGCCTCTACCACTCCGTCGAGGAGGACGGGACGGCCGACCTCCTCGACGACACCGACGCCGACAACCTCATGAACTACCGCCCCGCCACCGCCTCGGCCGCCGGCTTCAGCGCCAGCCAGTTCCGCGTCATGCGCCGGCACCCGGCGGTGCGCTGGGAGGAGTCGCCCTAGCGGAGTGTCCACGAGTTTCGTGGACGCAGCCCGAAGCCCCGTGGATGTCCCCTCTCCCTCTGGGAGAGGGCTAGGGTGAGGGTCTACTCCTTGGACCACGACCCCCCACCGCCTGGCGTCCAGCACAGCGGAGGGAGGATGGGGAGAACGCGTTCACTGCGTGCCGGGAAGTG
>QKJM01000144.1 GCA_003249315.1 Archangium sp. | reverse complement strand
TTCAGCGTGCCCGAGCGCATCCCCCGCTCATGGCCTCCTCCGTCGATGATGGGGGCGATGCGCACCCGCGGCTTGCGGCGCACGTACAGCGCGCCCACGCCCTTGGGCCCGTACATCTTGTGCGAGGTGATGGAGGCCAGATCCACCTTCATCTCCTCCACGTTGAACGGCACCTTGCCCAGGCCCTGCACCGCGTCGCAGTGGAAGAGGATGCCCCGAGCGCGGCACAGCTTGCCGATCTCCGCGATGGGCTGCACGGTGCCGATCTCGTTGTTGGCGAGCATGATGGAGACGAGGATCGTCCTGTCCGTCATGGCCGCCTCGAGCTTCTCGAGGTTCACCCGGCCGTCCTTCTCCACGTCCAGGTAGGTGACGCGGGCGCCGCCGGTGGGGCGCTCGGCCCACTTGCGGTACACCTCGTCGTTCTCGATGTCGTGCTTCAGCGACAGCTCGGCCAGGTTCTCACGGGTGACGTCCGTGCCGGCGAGCTGGCCCAGCCGCAGCATCTTCAGCTCGTCCAGCCGCTCCTGGCGGACGCGCTCGAGCCGCTTGCAGGTGTCCAGCACCGCCTTGTGCTCGGTCTTCAGGGTGATGATGTGGTCGCCCTTCTCCTTGTAGAACTCGACCACGCCCTTGATCGCCAGGTTGTCGGACTCGGTGGCGCCGGAGGTGAAGACGATCTCCTTCTCGGACGCGCCGATGAGCGCCGCCACCTGCTTGCGCGCCTCCTCCACCGCCGCCTCCGCCTTCCAGCCGAACGCGTGGTTGCGCGAGGCCGCGTTCCCGAAGTCCTCCTTCAGGTACGGCATCATCGCCTCCAGCACCCGCGGATCCAGCGGGGTGGTGGCGTGGTTGTCCATGTAGATGGGCAGCTTCAGCATCTCTGTAAACCTTCCGGGCGACTGTCCGGCCGCCTGGGCCTCGTGGGCTGGAAACCCGCGAGCCGCCGGGTGGGCCTACATGGACCCACCTAATGTGGACTGGACTGGTCTATTATAAAATCGGGTCCCCCCCGGTCAAGCCGACGAAAGGGGCGGGGAGCCGGAGCCCTCAACGCTCAATAGGACGGGTTCAGTCCTCCATCACGAAGAAGCCGTTCCGGGGCGCTCCACTTTGGGGCGGCCGCTCCAGGCTGGCGCACCCCCCCTCGTCCAAGTGCCCGAAAAGAGGAGCCGGAGGTGTTGGCCGGCGGTCTGCATTCCCAGGAGTCCGGGACTTTCGGAGGAATGCACGAATGAGCACGAACGAGAAGCGGGCACCGAAGCAGAGCGCGGCGGGGGTGGTGGAGCTGGCGCGGGCGGGAGGAGGCGAGGCGGTGCGTTATCGGGAGGGGTGGCGTGCGGGGAAGCCGGCGGAGGATCCGGAGAAGATGAAGAGGTGGGGGCTGGTGACGGCGCGGCCGAGCGAGTTCCTCATCCACATGAGGCGGGGGAGAGTGAGGGAGGTGAGCGGTCAGGGGGCCTCGTGCTTCAAGCTGCCGGGGGACGCGGTGGCGATCGTCCCCACCAGCGTGCAGCGGCTGCAGTTCACCGCGGACCAGGTGACGAGCGAGAAGGTGGGCGTGGCGGTGACGGGCCTGGCGGTGTACCGGATCGTGGATCCGCTGGTGGCGTTCCGGATGCTGAACTTCTCCTTCCCGGAGCGGGCGCAGGAGAAGCTGGCGGACCTGCTGCGGGAGATGTTCGTGGGGGCGGCGCGGAGGCTGGTGGCGAACCTGACGGTGGAGGAGTGCCTCTCCAAGCGGAAGGAGGGCCTGGCGGCGGAGCTGATGCGGGAGATTGCGCCGGTGGTGTCCGGGCGGGGGCGGTTGGATGACCGGACGGACGCGGGGTGGGGCGTGGTCCTGGACACGATCGAGATCCAGGACGTGCGGGTGTTGTCGGAGACGGTGTTCGCGAACATGCAGGCGCGCTTCCGGCAGGAGCAGGAGCGGGTGGCGCGGGAGGCGGAGCTGGGGAAGGAGCGCTTCATCCGGAAGGAGGAGGCGGAGGCGGAGCGGCAGATCGCGCTGACGCGACTGGCGACGGAGGAGGAGGTCCGTCAGCGGAGGCAGGCGGCGGAGGAGGCGGCGCGGCTGGAGACGCTGGCGCTGGAGTCGCGGGTGGAGGAGGCGCGGCTGGCGAAGGAGCGGAGCACGCGGCAGGGGCAGGTGGCGCTGGAGCGGGAGACGGAGCTGGCGAAGCTGACGGCCGAGCAGGAGGTGCGGGAGCAGAAGGGGAGGGCGGAGGAGGCGCAGAGGCTGGCGCAGCTCGAGGCGGAGCGGCGGATGGCGGAGGCGAAGCTGGCGCAGGAGCGGGCGCTGGCGGTGTCGCGCTCGGAGGTGGAGCTGGAGCAGCAGAAGCTGGAGCAGCAGGCGCGGGAGGCGAAGCTGGCGCAGGAGCGTCAGTTGGCGGCGGCGGTCGCGCAGGCGGAGTTGGAGAAGCAGAAGCTGGAGCAGGAGGCGGCGGAGGCGCGGCTGGCGCACGAGCGGACGTTGGCGGCGGCGATCGCGGAGGCGTCGCTGGAGAAGCTGAGGCAGGAGCAGGAGGCGGAGGAGGCGCGGCTGGCGCACGAGCGGAGGATGGCGGTGGTGAGGGCGGAGGCGGAGCTGGAGCGGCTGAGGCAGGAGCAGGAGGCTCAGGCGGCGAGGCACGGGGCGGCGATGGAGTCCTTGCAGCAGGAGGTGGAGCGGGTGAGGGCGAAGGCGCGGGTGGCGGAGGCTCAATGCGCGATCGCGGAGGCCGAACTGGCGATGGCGGAGATGGAGGCGCGCAAGGCGCGGATCACACAGGATCCGGAGCTGGCGAAGGTGCGTGCGCTGAAGGAGATCGAGAACACGCTGTCGCCGGAGGCGATCCAACTGGTGTTGGCGCAGCAATTGCCGCG
>QKJM01000017.1 GCA_003249315.1 Archangium sp. | reverse complement strand
AGGACCTGAAACGCCAGGACGTGGGGGTCGAGCCGGCCGCACTGCGGGCGGGCCTCGCCGACGGGCTCGCGGGAGCCGAGCCGGCGATGGCTCCGGACGCCATGGCGAGGGTGCTCGCCGAGGTCAAAGACAAGGCTGTCGCCGCCCAGCAGCGATCGGAGAGTCGGGAGCGAGGACAGCACCGGAAGGAAGGCGCCGCGTTCCTGGCAGAAAACGCCAAACGGGAGGGCGTGGTCGTCCTCCCCAGCGGGGTGCAGTACCAGGTGCTCCGGCGGGGGGAGGGAAGAAGGCCGGGGCCCTCGGACACGGTCTCGATCCGGTACCGGGGCACCCGCATCGACGGCACAGAGTTCGGCAGCTCCCACCGCAAGGGCCCTGAACCCCGGTCCTTCCGAGTGGGCGCCCTGATCCCCGGATTGGCCGAGGCGGTCCAGCGCATGGCAGAAGGAGCCGAGTGGAAGGTCTTCATCCCTGACGAGCTGGCCTTCGGCAAGCGGACCCCCCTCGATGGGCAGACGGTCATCTACGAAGTCGAGCTGGTGTCCGTCGAGGCAGCGGACAGCCACCCCCCGCCCGAAACTCAGAAACCCCGTACCCCCTGACGCCCCCTCCGGCGGGCTCTGCTCGCCCCCGGGCGGCACCCGCCACATCCGCCCAAACCGCGCCCCGACCACCCGGAAGCCACGTCGCAGCGGGGCCCGGAGCGGTCGCCCAGCACCGTAAATTCCTACGCCATTTTAATGACTTATCTATGCGCACACCGAGATCTGGGCTCGGTGAAGGCGGGCGCGCGCCGGGTCTGCAGGGATCGACCCGGGGGCCAAAGCCGGTTGTCCGAACCCGCCCCGACATGGTAGAAGGCGTGCGGGAGTTGACCGGTCTCTCGATGTCGCCATACACCCGTAACCGGACCGACACGAAAGCGCTGCAGCCCGCCCGAGGAGCCTGGAGCCGTGCCTTTCAGACAGCTGGAAAGATCGATGCAGCGGGACGTGGACCGCCTGCGCTCGAAGGTCGCCGAGATGTGCGAGCTGGCCGAGAAGGCGCTGCGCGACTCGGTGACCGCGCTGGTGGAGAACAACCGCCAGCTCTCCTACGCGGTGGTACTCCGGGACGACTTCATCGACGAAAAGGAAAAGGAGATCGACCGCCTCTGCCTCGAGTTCCTGGTGCGCCAGCAGCCCGTGGCGGGCCTGCTCCGGCTGGTCTACAGCATCATCAAGATCAACCAGGAGCTGGAGCAGGTGGGGGACTACGCGGACAACATCGCCCGCCAGGCGCTGAAGTTGGGTGAACTCCCCCCCGAGGTGCCGAAGGACCGGTTCGTGGAAATCGCGGACCTTTCCATCACCATGCTCCACGACGCGATCCAGGCCTTCCTCCAGCAGGACGCCGAGATGGCGCGGACCACCATGGCGGTGGAAGAGACCGTGGACGCCATGAAGTCGAGCCTCAACACCGACGTGGTGGAGCTCTACCGGGAAGACCGGCTCGCGTTTGAGGCCCTACGGCCCCTGACCACGGTGGCCCGCCGGCTGGAGCGGGTGTCGGACCGGGCCCGAAACATCTGCCTCGAAGTTCTTTACATGTGCACCGGCGAGTACGCCAAGCACGAGGGCAGCGAGGTCTTCCGCATCCTCTTCGTGGACCGGCACAACGCCTGTCGCAGCCAGATGGCCGAGGCCATCGCCAACGGGTTGCAGCAGGAGCACTTCATCTTCGCGAGCGCCGGCATGGAGCCGACGGCCCTGGACTCCCAGGCG
Organism: Archangium sp.; assembly: GCA_003249315.1. Lineage (GTDB taxonomy): Bacteria > Myxococcota > Myxococcia > Myxococcales > Myxococcaceae > QKJM01. The sequence goes on along the minus strand of QKJM01000017.1, from coordinate 1,106 downwards.
GTGAGCTTCATGGAGGAGAAGGGGTACGACATCTCCCGGTCGGCGCCCAAAGGGATCTTCCAGGTGCCCTACCTGGACCACTACCAGGTGGTGATCGGACTCGACGCCGACGTGCAGCGGGCGTTTCCCCGGTTGCCCCGCAAGGTGATCTTCCTCGACTGGAGTCTGCCCGATCCGTCCGCGGTAGAGGGCCCGGAGGAGGAGGTGCGAGCCGCCTTCGAGCAGACCTACCAGTTCATCGACAGCCACATACGCGATCTCGTCGAAGCCGTCCTCGGCACAAAGGTGAACTCACGATGACGAAGAGCCAGAGCAACTTCTCCACCCAGCTCCGCCTCGCCGCCGCCGCCCTGGCACTGGGGATCGCCGCGGCCTTGCTGGCCGCCAACCTCTGGGGCTGCAGCAAGGGGGCGGAGGCAGGGGGAAGCGCCCCGAAGGCGGCCAACGCCATCATCCAGGTGAAGGGTTCGGACACCATGGTTAACCTGGCCCAGGCCTGGGCCGAGGCCTACAAGGCGGCGGTGCCGGACGTGGACGTGGAGGTTTCGGGCGGCGGTTCGGGGGTGGGCTTGGCCGCCCTGACCAAGGGCGCCGTGGACATCGCCAACGCCTCCCGGGACATCAAGCCCCAGGAGGTCGCAGCCGCCAAGCAGAACACGGGCAAGGAGCCGGCCGAGTTCACCGTGGGCTACGACGCCCTGGCCATCTACGTGCACAAGGACAATCCGCTGGATGTCATCACCCTGGATCAGATCGCCCAGATCTACGAAGAGGGCGGCGCGATCACCAAGTGGTCGGAACTCGGGGTCACCCTGCCCGGCGGCCAGGATGAGATCATCCGGGTGAGCCGGCAGTCGAGCTCGGGCACCTACGAATTCCTCCGGGAGCACGTGCTCCAGAACAAAGACTTCAAGCTCGGCTCTCGAGACCTGAACGGCTCCAAGGAGGTGGTCGAACTGGTGGCCAACACCCCCGGCGCCATCGGTTACAGCGGCATGGGCTACGCCACCGCGGGCGTGAAGATGCTCAAGGTGGAGACGGCGCCCGGCGCGCCCGCGGTGCCGCCCACGGTCGATGCCGTGCTCGACAAGACGTACCCCATCGCC
>QKJM01000129.1 GCA_003249315.1 Archangium sp. | reverse complement strand
GTGGAGGGGTCATCCTTGTTGGCGAGAACACCGGGCACGTTGGACACGAGGAACAACTTCGCGGCACCGAGCCTGGCGGCGACGCGCGTGGCGACGGTGTCCGCGTTGATGTTGAGGACGTTGCCCTGGGCGTCCCCTGCGAGTGAGCCGAGCACGGGGACGACGCCGGCGGAGGCGAGCCGCTCGAACAGGTCGGTGTTCACGTCGGTGACTTCGCCCACCAGCCCATAGTCGACGGGCTCGGGTCCAGCGCCGCTGACGACCATGGGGGGCCGCCTCCTCGAGTCGATGAGGCCAGCGGAGACGCCGGTGGTGCAGAGCGCGGGAACACCGGCGAGCCGGAAGGAGGAGGCCACGTCGACGGACACCAGCCCGCCGAGCGCCATCTTCATCACGTCAAGGGTGGCCTCGTCGGTGACGCGCCGGCCGCCCACCATCTTCGGCTGGAGGCCGAGCTTCTTCTGCAACTCGGAGGCCTGGGGCCCGCCGCCGTGGATGACGGCCACGCGCACACCCGCGTCGAGGAAGGCCCGCACGGCGGAGCCCACGCTGGAGGCGAGCTTCGGCCGATCCATGGCCAGCTCGCCGCCAATCTTCACCACGAACCAGCGCCCGCTGAAATCGGAGAGCCCGCTCATGGCCACAACCCCGGCTCGGCGAGGGTGAGTCGCTCGTCCCAGCCCATCATCACGTTGAAGCTCTGGATGGCCTGCCCGGCACCACCCTTGACGAGGTTGTCCAGCGCGGAGAAGCACACCACGCGGCGGGTGTCGCCGGTGACGGGGCCGACGGTGAAGCCTACCTCCACGTAGTTGCTGCCGGAGACGCCCACCACCTCGGGCTGCCGTCCGCCGCGGATGATCCGGATGAAGGGCTCGTTGCCGTAGGCCTCCTTCCACGCCTCGGCGAGCTGCTCGGGGGTGGTGGAGGCGGGCACCTCCGCGAAGGAGGTGGCGAAGATGCCGCGCGGCAGCGGCGCGGACACGGGCACGAACTCCAGCGATACGTCCTCCCGGGCTCCCCCGAGGCGCAGCGTCTGGAGGATTTCGGGGATGTGCTGGTGCTCGAGCGGCTTGTAGGTGCGCAGGTTGGCGGCGCGCAGCGGGTGGTGGGTGGTGATCTGCGGATTGGCGCCGCTGCCCGAGGAGCCGGTGGCGGCCACGGTGTGGATGGGGCCAGAGAGCAGACCGGCCCTGGCCAGCGGCAGCAGGCCGAGCGCGATGGTGGTGGCGAAGCAACCGGGGCTGGCGATGTAGCGCGCCTGGCGGATGGCCTCGCGGTTGAGCTCGGGCATGCCGTAGGTGAAGGCGCCCTCGGTGAGCATCTTCGGCGAGGGGTGCTCCACGCCGTAGTACTTCGCGTAGGCGGCGGGGTCCCTCAGGCGGAAGTCGCCGGACAGGTCGACGATGCGCACGCCCGAGTCGAGGATGTCCAGCACCACCTTGGCGGTGATCTTGTGGGGCATGGCGAGGAAGGCCACGTCCGCGCCGGCCACGGCCTGGGCGGGGGGCAGCTCCTGGAAGGTGAGCTCCGTGAGCCCGGCGAGGTTGAAGTGGACGTCCCCCACCTTCTTGCCGATGTTGTCCACCGCGGTGACGCGCATCACCTCCACATGGGGGTTGAAGAGAAGGCGGCGGAGGATTTCAGCGCCACCGTAGCCAGTGCCACCAATGACGACTGCCTTGACCTTGTTGGCCATGTGCGATGTCTCCCTGGGGTTGAGCCCTGAGGCGTGTATATCCGAGCAGGGCGACGAAGGTGCCCCCCATCGAGCCGAGGAAGAGCACCCGAGCGCCCAACCGTTGACTCGCCGAGGGAGCTACCCTTCCCTGCCGCCGAGTCGTTGGCATCCCCACCTTCTATCGAAGGGAGGCACTCATGGCACAGGAGCAGGAGCCATGCCCCGGGAAGCTCGAAAGCCGGCAACACGCAGCCTGCACGCGCCGGTGAGCCGGAGCGGGCGGACGGCTCGCGAGGAGAAGGTCCCCTTCGAGGTGGAGGAGGTACTCGCGCGCGTGCGAGAGACGGTGCGGGGCTTCGCGGACGCCGCCATGTTCGAGCTGGCGGCGCGCGGCCATGCGAGCCTCTTCGAGCAGCTCGTGGGCTGCATCCTCTCCATCCGGACGAGGGACGAGGTGTCCCTGCCCGCGTCGCTGCGACTGCTGGAGCGCGCCCGCACGCCCGAGGCCCTGCGGCGCCTGCGGCCGGAAGACATCGACGCGCTCATCCACCCCGTGACGTTCCACGAGCAGAAATCGCACACCCTGCACACCCTCGCGGTGCGGGCGGAGGAGGAGTTCGGCGGCAGGCTGCCATGCGATGCGCGTGTGCTGAAAACCCTTCGAGGGGTGGGACCCAAGTGCGCCCACCTGGCGCTGGGGATTGCATGCGGGCAGGAGCACATCAGCGTGGACGCGCACGTGCATCGGGTGACGAACCGCTGGGGCTACGTGCGGACGAGCACGCCGGAGCAGACGCTGGCCGCGCTGGAGGCGAAGCTGCCGCGGGCACACTGGGTGGAGCTCAACCGGCTACTGGTGCCCTTTGGCAAGCACGTGTGTACGGGGACGCGGCCGAAGTGCGGCTCCTGCCCGGTGCTATCCATGTGCCGGCAGGTGGGGGTGCGCCACCCGCGCTGAGCCGGGAAGAAGCCCCCGCGCCTCACGGAATGGGAGTGGGAGCCCGGAACACCGCCCCACCGTGTCCCTCGAGCACGAGGCTGGCGTTGTCCGAGGGGGACACGCGCAGCGCCGCCCGGGCCTGGCCCTTCCTGTCCACCAGCAGCAACCCGGGTGAGCCATGCTCGTCGGCGCCGAGGATGGCCCGGGGCCGCCCGTCGGTGTCGGCGAGCTCCAGGCGCGAGGAGCCAT
>QKJM01000048.1 GCA_003249315.1 Archangium sp. | reverse complement strand
GCGACTCCGCTCGTCAGCGCCTTCGCCTCCCCCCCGCTCATGGGCACCACGTAGAGGTCTCCCAGCAGCTCGAACGCCACCTCGTCCCCCTCCGGGCTCACGTCCACGCTCATCCACGTGCCCTCGGTGACGTCCAGCTCCACCTCCTTCGATGGGAAGCCTGGCGCATCCACCTCCCACTTCTCCTCGGGCTTCGGCTCCGCCTCCCGCCTCGCCGCACCCTCTTCCGGCTTCTCGGCCCGCGCGTGGGCAGTGGTCGTATTCGAGGCGCTTACCGACAGCAGGAGCGCAAGGCACAGGTGGCTCGGTCTTCTCACCAGCGGGTTCCTCATCGGGTTTCTTGCGTGTGGAGGAGCGCAGCCTACTCTGAGGTAGTTTTCGTCGTCGTGACACACGCCCCCTGTCTCATCCCGGTCCGTCTTCCGTCATTCCCCCCTCTCAGAGTTTTCTCGTTTCTCGTTGTCGTGTAATATTTCAGGGACGCGGCGCACGAATGGCCGGGCATCTCCCACCGGCCGAAGGAGCGGAGTGGAACGCCTGAAGCAATCGTCGGCTCAGTCGTCGGCCCCCCGGGAAGCGGGTGAGGCTGGCCATCCGAGCGATTGCCCTGGCTGTCCGGATTGTGACGCGGCGCTCGCGGCCGAGCTGGAGAGCGCCCGCGCCATGCTGGAAGAGGAGGGAGAGCCCACCGGACGGGTGGATCCGCCCGTGTGCCCTTCCCCGGCGATGCTGCCCAACGGTACCTCGGTGGGGCGCTACCGGGTGCTGGAGCGGCTGGGCACCGGGGGCATGAGCGAGGTGTACGCGGCGTGCGACCCTCACCTCGACCGCCAGGTGGCCCTCAAGCTGCTGCTGCCGGACGCCGGAGGCCTGGAGCCTAGCGAGGCCCGCCTCCGCCTGCTGCGCGAGGCCCAGGCCCTGACGCGCCTGTCCTCACACCCCAACGTTTTACCGCTGTACGAGGTCGGCGAGCACGGGGAGCGCACCTTCCTCGTCCTCGAGTTGGTGGAGGGCAGCACGCTGCGGCAGTGGCTCAAGGCCCGGTCGCGCTCCTGGCGCGAGGTGGTGCAGGTGCTGAGCGCCGCCGGCCGGGGGCTGGCCGCCGCCCATGCCGAGGGGCTCGTCCACCGCGACTTCAAGCCGGACAACGTGCTGGTGGGGCGGAACGGGCGGGTGCTCGTCTTCGACTTCGGCATCGCCGTGGAGCAGGGCACCGGCTGCGGAACCACCTCCACCGCCACCGCCGCCGAAATCGCCGAGCTGCTTCGCGACAGGCCCCGCTCCGAGCCCTCCACGCCGCACCCGCTGGAGACGCCCCTCACCCGCGCCGGCCGCATCATGGGCACCCCGGGCTACATGGCCCCCGAGCAGTACCGGCGCGAGCCCGCCACCGCCCAGGCCGATCAGTTCAGCTTCTGCGCCACCCTCTACTACGCCCTCTACGGTGAGCACGCCTTCGAGGGGAGCGGCGCCTCCGCCCTGGCCCGCGCCACCCTGGAGGATCGGCTGCGCCCCGCTCCCCTCCACTCACGCGTGCCCGGCTGGCTTCGTCAGGTCGTCCTCCGGGGCCTGCGCCAGAAGCCCGAGGAGCGCTACCCCTCCATGAAGGCACTGCTGGCGGCCCTCAACCCGCGCCGGAAGCGCCGTCCCGGACAGCTCGCGGCAGCTTTCTGAACGACACTCGTCGCACATTGCCATGCGGGCGCGCTCTCGAAGCTGCTATCCCCGATCCACCATGGCCAGCGATGACTTCCCTTCCGACACGCAGCAGATGGTGGAGAACATCAACCAGTTCATCACCAAAGCCGTCCCGCAGAACGAGGCCCTCGGGCTGCGCGTGGTGAGCCTGGAACCGACGGCGGCCACCCTGGTGCTGCCCTATGCCGACAAACTGGTCGGCAACCCGGAGACGGGCGTGCTCCACGGCGGCGCGGTCACCACCCTGATCGACGCCACCTGCGGCATCGCCGTCTTCATGAAGCTGGCGCGCATGGTGCGCATCGCCACCCTGGACTTGCGCATCGACTACCTGCACCCGGCCGCACCGGGGAAGGACCTGCTCGCACGCGCCGAGTGCTACAAGCTCACTCGCTCGGTGGCCTTCGTCCGCGCGCTGGCGCACCACGGAAACCCCGACGACGCGGTGGCCTCGGCGCAGGGCACTTTCATCATCGTGGAGGACTGAGCATGGAGACTCCTACCCGCGTCAACGACATCCTCCGCCAGGTGCGCCAGACGCGCGACTACACCCTCCTCAACGAGGCCATCCCCTACGCACGCTTCCTCGGCATCGGCGTGGAGGACACCACCGGCGAAGTGCTCTGCCGCATGCGCTACTCGCCCATGCTCATCGGCAACAGCGCCATCCCCGCCCTCCACGGAGGCACCCTCGGCGCGCTGCTCGAGTCCGCCGCCATCTTCGAGCTGCTGCTGCACACCGATCAGGAGCGCGTGCCCAAGATCATCACCATCACCGTGGACTTCCTGCGCTCGGGCCGGCCCCAGGACACCCTCGCCAAGGCCACCATCACCCGACTCGGCCGTCGCGTGGCCAACCTCCACGTGAGGGCCTGGCAGGAGGACCGCGGCCGTCCCATCGCCAGCGCCAACGCCCTCTTCCTGCTGTCGCACTGAGGCGCTCCCCGCCGGGGCCTCGCCAGCCTTTCCGAATTACAGCACCGGGTAGGAAGGGACCCCGTTTCCTACAGGGTCGGACGGGCAGGGCGCGTCCACGGACCTGAGCGCGTTGCCCCCCGGAAGGAGGCTGCTGCCCACGCGCCGCCTGGAAGCCAACACCCGAAGTACGCCCGCTGTCGCCCGTCCAACCTCCTGGGGCCCCTGACTCCCGGCCCCGCGACGGCACAGCCGATGCTTAAAGGGAA
>QKJM01000522.1 GCA_003249315.1 Archangium sp. | reverse complement strand
CCGCGCGCATCGAGCAGCTCGCACAACTGCACCACGGACAGCAGTGGATCCCCCGAGATGGCATCCGAGCGCGCTGACTGCACGCGCTCGCCGTTCACCTCCATCACCATCTCCAGCCGGGGCAGCTCCAACTCGCGCGGCGGGCGCTCGGTGGTGCCGAGCACGAAGAGCGACGACGACGAGTTGTCCGCCACCACATCGGGCAGGGAGAAGTACTTGAAGTCGAGGTAGCGCGAGTCCAGCACCTCCAGCGCGGCGAAGACGCTCTCGCACGCCTCGAGCGCCTGCTCGCGGCTGATGCGCCCGCGCAGCTCGCGCGAGGTGCGGAAGGCAACCTCGGGTTCAATCTTGGGGTGGATGGTGCCCTTGAGCGTGAGGGTACCTCCAGCGGGCACCTGCATCCGATCGGTGAGCACGCCGTACACCGGCGAGTCCAGGTTCATCTGCCGGCGCTTGGCCTCCGAGGTGAGCCCCATCTTCAGGCCCACCACCTTCTCGCCGCGCTCGGTGCGCATGCGGATGCCCTCGGCCTGGACGGAATAGGCGTCAGGAAGGGTGAGCTCCGGGCACTCCCGGGTGAGGGGCGGGCGGGCGCGAGCCTCCAGCCGGGCCTCATCCAACGACCGGGCGAGCTCCTGATGATTGACGGCACTCATGGTGGGCCTCCAGGCTGGGACGCGAGCGCTTCCCGGTGCATCGGCACAGGGGGCGGGCAACTCGCGAGGGACGGCCCGGTCGTTATCAACTGGGCCTCGAAAAGTGAACGGCCTCGGCTGCCCCTTCGGTGGCCAGGGCTCGGGGCCCGTGGTATTCGGGGCCCCGCCGGACTGCCAGAGGAGGATGCGCGCGTGGAGAAGGTCCTCAACTACATTGGCGGAGAGCTGGTCCCCCCGCGTTCCCAGGTCTGGTTCGACAAGGCGGACCCGGCTACGGGCGCTCCGAGCGCCCAGGTGCCGGACTCGGACGAGGCGGACGTGCAGCGTGCCGTGGAGGCCGCGGCGAGGGCCTTCCCCGCCTGGGCCGCCACCCCAGCGGACGAGCGTTCGCGGATGATGCGCCGCGTCGCGGAAGGGATTCGCGCGAAGCTGGAGCTGTTCGCCCGCGCCGAGAGCGTGGACACCGGCAAGCCACTTGGAGTGGCCTCCACGGTGGACATCCCCCGCAGCATCCTCAACTTCGAGTTCTTCGCGGACGCGGTGACGCAGTTCTCCTCCGAGGCCCACCTCACCGACAACGTGGCGCTCAACTACACCCAGCGCTCGCCGCTGGGGGTGGTGGGCTGCATCTCTCCGTGGAACCTTCCCCTCTACCTCTTCACCTGGAAGGTTGCGCCCGCACTGGCCATCGGCAACTGCGTGGTGGCCAAGCCCTCCGAGGTGACGCCGGTGACGGCGTACCTGCTCGCCCAGGTGTGTCGCGAGGTGGGGCTGCCCCCCGGGGTGCTCAACATCGTCCACGGCTACGGCGCCAAGGTGGGCGCGGCGATGAGCGTCCACCCTGAAATCAAGGCCATCTCCTTCACCGGTAGCACTCGCACCGGCGCGGAGATCGCCCGCACGGCCGCGCCCCTCTTCAAGAAGCTGTCGCTGGAGATGGGGGGGAAGAACCCCAACGTCATCTTCGCCGACTGCGACTTCGACGAGGCCGTGGCCACCACGGTGCGCTCCTCCTTCAACAACCAGGGGCAGATCTGCCTCTGTGGCTCGCGCATCTTCGTGCAGGCCCCTCTCTACGAGCGCTTCAAGGAGGCGCTGGTGGAGCGTGTGCGGACGCTGAAGGTGGGAGACCCGCTGGAGGCGGCGACGCAGCAGGGCGCGCTGGTGTCGCGCGAGCACTTCGAGAAGGTGATGGGCTACATCGAGCTGGCCCGGCAGGAGGGGGGCCGCATCCTCACGGGAGGGCGGCGGGCGGAGGTGACGGGGCGCTGCCGCGATGGCTGGTTCGTGGAGCCCACGCTGATCGAAGGCCTGGGCCCCGGGTGCCGCACCAACCAGGAGGAGATCTTCGGCCCGGTGGCCACGCTCACCCCCTTCGAGACGGAGGAGGAGGTGCTGGAGTGGGCCAACAGCACTCGCTACGGGCTGGCGGCGAGCGTGTGGACGCGGGACTTGCAGCGGGCGCACCGCTTCGCGGCCAGGCTGCACAGCGGCATCGTCTGGGTGAACTGCTGGATGTTGAGGGACTTGCGGACGCCATTCGGCGGAGTGAAGGACTCGGGGGTGGGGCGCGAGGGCGGCCAGGAGGCGCTGCGCTTCTTCACCGAGCCCAAGAACGTGTGCGTGAAGTTGTGAGCCTTCCATGAGCAACGAGCAACGGATTGATTCGCAGCGGGCCCCGGAGCCGGTGGGCCTCTATCCCCACGCCCGGCGCGTGGGCAACCTCCTCTTCCTCTCCGGGGTGGGCCCGCGCGAGCGCGGCAGCAAGAAGATTCCCGGCGTGGAGCTGGACGAGCAGGGCAACATCGTCTCGTACGATATCGAAGCGCAGTGCCACTCGGTGTTCCGCAACGTGCGCGCCATCCTCGAGGACGCGGGCTCCTCGTGGAACGAGCTGGTGGACGTGACGGTGTTCCTCACCGACATGAAGAAGGACTTCCCCACCTACAACCGGCTGTGGGCGGAGTACTTCAAGGACAGCCCGAGCCCGCCGTGCCGCACCACGCTGGAGATAAATCGGCTGCCCACTCCCATCGCCATCGAGCTGAAGTGCATCGCCACCATTGGAGACTGAGGCCATGAGCAGACTGCAAACCATCAACTTCAAGAAGTGGATCGATGAGCACCGCCACCTGCTCAAGCCGCCCGTAGGCAACCAGCAGGTGTGGGAGGACCGGGAGTTCATCGTGATGGTGGTGGGCGGTCCCAACTCACGCACGGACTTCCACAT
>QKJM01000393.1 GCA_003249315.1 Archangium sp. | reverse complement strand
GGAGGCGAGGCAATGGGAGTGAAGCTGCTGCTGGCAGGACGGTACGCGGGGGAGGAATTGCTCTCCCCTCCCGCGGCGCCTCGTGTCTGGCTGGGACGGGTGGAGTGCTGGGCGCACGAGACGGCTGGGGAGTTGCTGGAGAGCACCCGCACCGAGGACAGCCGCCAGGGCCCCATCCTCTTCCTGCGCCTGCACCCGGCAGCGGAGGAGGTGGCCGTGGTGGCCGCCGGGCAGGGGCGGGTGGTGGTGTCGGCCAACACCTCTCAGGTGGGGCCCGGATACCACCGCTTCCTGTGTGACTGGCTGCACGCCCTGGGGGATGCGTTCCAGGTGGAGTGGGTCCTCCCCGAGCTCTCCTCTCCTGGGGTGGGAGACCCCACCGGCTATTTCCACACCGGGGACGCCTGTGGGATTGAACCCCTCATGCTCGCCTGGCTGTCGGAGATGGCGGGCCGGGTGCTGGACTTCCGGCGGCGCGGCCACTCGGGTGCCTCGCTCTCGCTGCGCTCCGGGCACGCCTTCGAGTACCCCGGCGCCCTGCTGACGCCGCTGGGCCCGCGTGACGAGGCCTGGCTGCGCGCCGTGCGGGAGGACCCTCGGCGGGGACGGGATGTGTTTCCCTGGTGGGAGCCGGGCCTGGGCGCCCCCTCGAAGCTGGGCCGAGCGCTCAGCCGCATCTGGACGGAGATGGTGTGGCGCCCGCCGCTGCTTGAGGAGGAGCGGCAGCTCTTCCGCGACGTGGCCCGGTTGCTGGAGCTGGCCTGGCGGGAGGAGCCCTCGCTGCCCTACCCGTGGCGCGAGTGGCAGGAGGTGCTGGGCTATCTGGGCGTCGGCGGGACGCTGGCGGAGGAGATCTCCCTCCGCGCTGCCGAGGCCCCCGCGGGCCCGCTCATCGGCTACCGCCGGGGCTCGGTCCAGGTGGCCCTGCCCGATGGTTGGGAGATTCGCATCCCCGGCTCGCTGGCGGAGGAGCGTCTGGCCGACGGGAGCTGGGTGGCGAGGGACCATCGCCGCAGCGTGCGCTTCGTCAGCCTGGAGGACTCGCACGGGAGGGAGCACGGGGCGGAGGCGCTGCCGTACGAGCTGGAGCACCAGGGCGAGCGGGTGCGCGGGCGGGCCACCCTGCACCGCGAGCCGGGCGAGTGTCGCCTCACCGCGCTGTGCGAGGCCGGCTCCCGGCGTGCCCTCTGTGTCGTCAACTTCGACGACCCCGAGGAGGAGGACTGGGCGCTGGGCACCTGGCGCTCCTTGGACCACGAGGTCGCGGCCCTCTGAGGAAACGGCGGCCCCCCGGAGAAGGCCGCCGTCGTGGAGGCACCGAGGTGCCGGGGCTTACTGGATGGTGTAGGCCACGGTGCCGCTGCAACTGTTGTTGGAGTAGCAGCCGATGCGGATCTGATAGGTGCCGCCAGCGCCCGCGGGCACGGTGTAGGTGATGCGCGAGGCGAGGTTGCAGCTATCGTCGTTGGAGGCCACCTGGGTGCCGGCGGGGCCGTACAGGCGCAGGTAGGTGTCACCGGTGGCGGTGGCGCCGGCCACCCCGCAGGTTCCCACGTCGATGATCTGGCCGGCCACGGCGCTCACGTCCTGGTTGACGGTGTTCTGCTGGGCGCTGTTGGTGCTGCTGGCGCTGAAGTTGAACGAGCCGCTGGTGCCACCACCGCCGCCGCCGCCCGTCGTCACCTTCCACACCACGGTGCCGCTACAGGAGCCGCTGGAGTAGCAGCCGGCGCGGATCTCATAGGAGCCGGCCGCGGCCACGGTGTACTTGAAGTAGGAGGCCCGGCCACCGCAGGAGTCGTCGTTGGAGGCCACCTCGGTGCTGGCGCCGTCGAAGAAGCGCAGGTAGCTGTCACCGCTGGCGGTAGCGCCGTCCAGGCCGCAGGTGCCCACCTCCACCACGTCTCCAGCCGCCAGGGTGAGCGTCTTGTTCACCGTGTTCTGCTGGGCGCTGTTGGTGTTGCTGGCGCTGTAGGTGTACGAGTCGGCCGGCGGGGGAGGAGGAGGGGGCGGCTCGCCGGTGGCGCCGTAGGGATCCGGGCACTCCGTGCTGCGGATGGCGCACTGCGGGACGCTGCTGCCCAGGTGGCTGATGACCTCCTGGATGGGCACGCCGCGGTTGGGGCAGTTGGCGCAGTGGTGCAGCGCCACCACCTGGTGGTCCGCGTAGCCGAGCACCGGCGAGCCCGAGGAGCCACCCTGGGTGTCCGCGTAGTAGCCCACGTCATTGGGGCCGCCGCTCTGACAGGCCGCGGCGGTGAGGCTGTACACCTCGGCGTAGCCGGACTGGTCGCTGGAGTGCGTGGAGTTGACGGCGATCTTCTTGCCGTAGGCGGCCGGGTGCTGGGGGACGTAGATGCGCTCGTCCACCACCGCGCCGGTGGAGCGGAGCTGCAGGTAGCCGTAGGTGGCGGTGGGGTTGGTGGGGAGCTGCACCAGCGAGTAGTCGCGTGGCGCGTCCAGCTTCACCAGCGTGGCGCCAGTGGCCACCACCGTGCCCGGGCAGGCGCCCCAGGAGGAGCAGCTCGTGGTGCAGCTGCTGCCCTCGGCCATGAACTCGAACTGGGTGTTCTGCGCGTCGGTGGCCGAGCCGATGCAGTGCTCGTTGGTCAGCACGTGGCCCTGGTTGCCCACGAGCCAGCCGGTACACGCGCCGCTGCCGTTGATGAGCAGGCGGGCCACCGCCTTGCCGTGGTTGTAGATTTGCGGCTCGCTGCTCGTGTAGCACTTCGCCCAGCCGGAGTCGTCGGCGCCGCAGAGGGCCTCGACGCCGATGCTGGACGGCTCCAGCTCCTGGGCGACGTAGCCGCGGGCATAGCGGTCGATCTGGTAGCCGAACTTGTTGAGCACGCCGCGACGCTCCATCGTCGGGCTGTGCAGCTCGATGATGGCGGTGTCCCCGGGGATGGCGATGCCCCAGAAGCCCTCGCGCGCGAGCGGGTGGGAGTTGTCGTAGCGCCACGAGCGCGAACCGTCCGGTGCGCGGACGAGGACGTAGTCCCCCTCCTCCAGCTCCAGCTTCGCGAAGTGGGGGGCGATGTACGAGGCTCCGGGGTGGGTGATGGTCTCGGCGTGCAGGGCGCCGTCCGCGCGCCGCGCCTGCCCCACGGTGGCATACGGATGCGGGGACTCGAAGCGGCGCACCACGTCCTCTCCTACCTTGCGCAGACCCTGCGAGGCGGTGGAGGCGGGTTGCCTGGCTGCGCACACCTCACCCTGCGTCGAGGCCTGGGCCATGGCACCGAGGGACAGGCTCATGACGAGACAGGCCAGTCGGACATTCTTCATTCTGACTCCGGTTTCTTGCTTTATTGGAAAAGCCGCAAATGCGGTAAAAGCAAGCATACCAGAGCAGTCCGATACTCATAATCCGCGCGTGAAAGAAAATGAGCGCTGGGTATGAGTGGAGAGACTCGGAGAGGAGGGCTTCGAGCCGTCCAGGAGCTGGGTCTCCTCGATGTGGACGGAGCCCTGGCCCACCCAGGCGCCCACGGAGAGGGAGCCGCGAGCGGCGTAGCTGGAGAGGGTGACGCGCGCCTGGACGCGGAGCTCGTGGAGACCGGGGCCCAGTGCCTCCAGGCTGTAGGTGAAGGAGTTGGCGTGGAGGGTGTTCCGCACGCGCCGCAGCTCCTCTTCCGTGAGGATGCACTCGCGGGGGGTGATGGCGCCGTCGGCATCATCATCCTTGCAAGCGTCCAGGATTCCGCCGAGCCGGGTGACCAGGTATGGGTGGAGCTGGGTGAAGATGACGTCGCCGGCATCCGCCTGGGCGCCATCCACCAGGACCCGGACCTCGAGCGCCGCCCTGGCCGGGGTGCCGTCCTCGGGGCTCCGGCCTCCGCGCGCGGGGGCGTCCGTGTACAGGCCGCTGTGCAGGGACACCTGCACCACCACGTCCTTCTCCTTCGACACCAGCAGTGGAGTATGGAGGATATCCTCCCACTCGCCGCTGACCGTCTGGTTCGGGGTGGAGGAGGAAACCTCTGACAGGAGGACCAGTTTCTCGAGTCGTATCGAGTGCTTGGAGGAACAGGCCACCGCGCTGCCTCCGGCCAGAAGCAGGCCCGTGGCCGCGAGGGCGACGAGGGATTGCATGGGGGTACCTCGGATGGAAATGGGGGTGTGGCGCGGGGAAGGTGGGCACCACGCGCCAGAGGCTCATCTACCCGACGGTGCCATGCATTCGTGGCTTCGTTGACGTGCGCTGAAAAATTACAATGATGGGGAAGGCCGAACCCTTCATCGCTCCGCCGCTGGCGGACAGGAAGACGTGTACATGAGACAGAACCCATCCCCTTTGAAGTGGGCCCGCCAGCACAAGTGGTTGATGGCGCCGTTGCTCTCCCTCGCGCTGACGGCGTGCGGCGAGGGCGCGCAGCGGTCGTGGGGCGGCGAGGACGACGTGTCCCTGGCCAGCGAGGCGTCGCTCAGCAGCGTCCGAGTGCGGCTGATGGCGGCCAACATCTCCAGCGGCAACTACCAGAGCTACGACCCGGGCCACGGCATCCGCATCTTCCAGGGCACGACCCCGGATGTGGTGATGATCCAGGAGTTCAACTACGGGGACAACTCGACTTCGGCCATCCGGCAGTTCGTGGACACCGCGTTCGGTCCGAGCTTCTACTACTACCGTGAGGACGGGGCGCAGATTCCGAACGGCGTCATCAGCCGCTGGCCCATCCTCGACTCGGGCAAGTGGGAGGATCCGGAGTCGCCCAACCGCGAGTTCGCCTGGGCGCGCATCGACGTCCCCGGCTCGAAGGACTTGTGGGCGGTGAGCGTCCACCTGCTGACGCGGGACAGCCCGACGCGCAACACCGAGGCGGCGAGCCTGGTGCAGTACATCCAGGCCAATGTTCCGGCTGGGGACTATCTGGCCATCGCCGGCGATTTCAACACCGACAACTTCTCCGAGCCCTGCTTCAGCACCTTCAACCAGGTGGTGACCACCAGTGGGCCGCATCCGGCGGACCAGAACGGCGTGACGGGGACCAACGCCAGCCGCGCCAAGCCGTACGACCAGGTGCTGGTGGACGCGGACCTGCGGGCGTACCAGACGATCACCGTCATCGGCGGCAGCTCCTACCCCTCGGGCCTGGTGGTGGACACGCGCGTGTACACGCCGCTGTCGGAAATCTACCCGGCGGAGTACGGCGACAGCGCCGCGTCGAACATGCAGCACATGGCCGTCATCAAGGACTTCCTCATTCCGGGTGATTCGAGCACCGATGGTGGCACGGACCCCGTGCCGGACGCGGGGACGGGTACGGACGCCGGAACGGGGACGGACGCCGGAACGGGTACGGATGCCGGTACGGGAACGGACGCGGGGACGGGTACGGATGCCGGTACGGGAACGGACGCCGGCACGGGGACGGACGCCGGAACGGGTACGGCGCAGATCATCATCAATGAAGTCCTGGCCAACGAGCCGGGCTCGGACCCCACGGGCGAGTTCGTGGAGCTGGTGAACGTGAGCTCGGAGGGGGTGGACCTGAGCGGGTGGACCGTGACCGACGGCTCGGGCACGCGCCACACCTTCGCGAGTGGAACGAGCCTGTCGGCGGGGGCGGCGCTGGCCGTCTTCGGTGGGGCGTCGGGCATCCCCGCGGGCCTCACCAACGCGGTGGCGGCGTCGACGGGCGCGCTGGGCTTCGGCAACAGCGGTGACACGGTATCGGTGAAGGACGCGTTCGGCGTCACGGTGGACAGTGTCACCTACAGCTCGTCGCTGTCGGGCACGGATGGCGTGTCGATGAACCTCAGCCCGGACGCCGTCGCGGGAGGCACCTTCGTGCTGCACACGACCCTGTCGAGCCTGACCAGCTCGCCGGGCAAGCGGGTGGACGGGTCTGACTTCGGTAGCGGTGGTGGTACGGACGGCGGCACCGGCGGTGGTACGGACGGAGGCACCGGCGGTGGTTCGGACGGCGGTACCACGCCCGTCGAGGTGATCACCGCGGAGAGCGAGTACAACGACACCGCGTCGACCGCGAATGCGCGGGTGGGGCAGAACGTCGACGTGAGCGGTGCCATCTCCACCAGCTCGGACAACGACTGGTTCCTCTTCGAGGTGGACTCGGCGAGCACCATCACGGTGCGGCTGACGATGTCGTCGGGCGCGGATCTGGACTGGTACCTGTACAGCGCGTCCAACACCAGCTCGTACCTGAAGCGGGGCTACACGACGAGCAACCCGGAGCAGGGGAGCTACGCCGCCGCCGCGGGCACCTACTACCTGCGGGTGGTGGGCTACGCGGGTTCGACGGACAGCTACACGCTGAACATCTCCGGTACGGGCGTGAGGCCGTAGTCGCGAGCGGCTCGCACATCAGAGGGGACCCGCGCGGGTGTCGTGTGGGTCCCCTTTTTCAGTGAGGGGTCAGGACGAAGCCTGGCCGAAGTCGCGCTCGTAGATGCGCACCACGGCGAGGAAGAAGGCCACGATGAGGGGCCCGATGAGCAGGCCGATGGTGCCGAAGACGGCCAGGCCGCCGATCAGCGCGAAGAAGACGATGGCCCCATGCAGGTGCATGCCGCGCTTGACGAGCAGCGGCTTGACGACGTTGTCGGCGAGCCCCACCACCGCCACGCCCCAGACGGCCAGGAAGAGGGCCCACCAGGGCTCCCCGGAGGCCAGCAGCAGCAGGGCCGCGGCCAGGCACACCGCGGCGGCGCCAATGGCGGGGATGAGGGCCACGAAGAAGGTGAGGGCCGCGAAGAAGATGGGCGCCGGCACGCTGGCGATGAGGTAGCCCGCCAGCGCCGCCAGCGCCTGCACGCCCGCGGTGACGATGGTGGACACCATCACCGCCCGGGTGACGCTGCGGAACTCGTACAGCAGCTCCGTCGTCTGCCCGCGCTTGAGCGGTGAGACGCTCTCGAACCAGTCCACCAGCCGCGAGCCCTCCACCAGCAGGAAGAAGAGGGCGATCATCATCATGACGCCCTGGATGACCACCGAGCCCGTGGCGGCCACCACCCCGCCCACCGTCTGCGCCGCGGTGGCTCCCCGGGTGGAGATCTGCTCCTGCAGCGTCTGCCACAGCCCTCGGCTCTCCACCTGGATGCGCTCCAGCACCCGCTCGGTGATGCCCTGCAGCGGGCCGGGAACGTAGTCCACCAGCCCCGCCAGGCCGTGCTCCTCCACCACCGAGGTGATGAAGTTCACCCCCTCGATCACCTCCTTGACGATGTAGGCGGTGAGGCCGGCGATGGGCAGCAGCAGGATCAGCACGATGCCCACGCAGATGATGCCGGCCGCCAGGTTGCCGCGCCCCCGGAGGATCCGCGTCAGCCTCTTCTGCGTACCCGCGAAGGCTCCCGCGAGCACCGCGGCCAGGAAGAAGGCCTTGGCGAAAGGGGAGATGAGCAGCGCCAGCAGCGCGATGGAGATGATGATGAGCCCCAGGAAGACGCGCCGGGCGCCTTGTTCCGTAGTCATACCCCTGGACGATAGGGCGCCGCCCGGCGGAAGGAAGGGGTACAGTACGCCCCCCATGCCGCCGCTCGATTCGACACTTCTTCCTCTCTGGGTCATCCAGGTTCTGTGCGCCCTGTTCCTCGCCGCCACCTTCCTCCAGTCCGGACTGGACAAGGTCTTCGATTGGAAGGGCAACATGGGGTGGCTTACCGGATACTTCGCGAAGACTCCCCTGAGGGGGCTCGTCGCGCCGATGCTGCTCCTCATCACCCTGATGGAGCTGGCGGCCGGGCTGCTGAGCGCCGCCGGGGTGGTGCCCCTGGTGCTCTCCGGCAGTACTCGGCTGGCCATGTGGGGGGCGGCCCTCTCCGGGTTGACCTTCGTCTCCCTGCTCTTCGGCCAGCGCCTCGCCAAGGACTACGCGGGGGCGGCGGGGGTGGTGCCGTACTTCCTCGTCAGCCTGGTGGCCCTCTTCGCCCTGCGCCGCTGAGCTGTCTTCCGCCGGGCACTTTTTGCCCTGGAAGGCGGAGATCGCGGGTGCGGCGGGCGCTATGCTGTACCCCCGGGCTGGCCATGCGGGTCGTCCGGGGGGAGATACATGGAACGCCTGCGCTTCTTCCTCAATGACCGGCCCGTGGAGGAGACGGGCCTCTCACCCACCACCACGCTGCTGCGCTATCTGCGGGAGCGGGCGCACCTGTCCGGCACCAAGGAGGGCTGTGCGGAGGGGGACTGCGGGGCCTGTTCCGTGGCCGTGCTGGAGCAGGACGGCCGGGGAGCGCCGACGCTGCGTGCGGTGAATGCGTGCCTGGTGCTGCTGCCCATGGTGCAGGGCAAGCGCGTCTACACCGTGGAGGCGCTGAAGGAGGGAGGCCGGTACCACGTCGTCCAGGAGACGCTGGCGAAGGAGCTGGGCTCCCAGTGTGGCTACTGCACCCCCGGCGTGGCCATGGCGATGCTGGAGGCCTGCCACCGGAAGGATCTGGACGAGCCCTGGAAGCTGGACGCGCAGATGTGCGGCAACCTCTGCCGCTGCACCGGCTACCGGCCCATCCGTGAGGCCGCCTCCCAGGTGGCCGGCCAGTGTCCGCCGGATCGCTTCTCCCGTGCGTTGGAGGAGACGCGGCCCGAGTCCATGGCGCTGCGCTACGAGGCGGGCGCCCAGCGCTTCTTCACCCCCGACTCGCGGGAGGCCCTCTGGGAGGTGCTGGAGGCCTGGCCGGAGGCTCGCTTCGTGGTGGGAGGGACGGACCTGTCGCTGGATGTGACGAAGCGTCACGCGGAGCCTCCGCTGCTGGTGTCGCTGGAGGCCCTGCCCGAGCTGCGCGTGCTGGAGCCGCACGAGGGAGGTCACCGTCTGGGGGCGGCGGTGCGGCTGACGGACCTGGAGGACTACGCGCGCACTGCGTGTCCGCCGCTGGAGCGGATGCTGCGCTACTTCGGCTCGCGGCAGATAAAGAACCGCGCGACGCTGGGGGGAAACCTGTGTACGGCGTCGCCCATTGGAGACCTGGCGCCGGTGCTGCTGGCGCTGGGGGCGGAGGCGGTGCTGCTCTCGAGGGAGGGGGAGCGGCGGGTGGCGCTGGATGATTTCTTCTCGGGCTACCGGCGCACGGCGCTCGGGAGAGGCGAGGTACTGGCCTGGGTGGACGTGCCGGCGCAACCGGAGGGGACGCGGGCGGTGGCCTACAAGGTGTCCAAGCGGCGCGAGCTGGATATCAGCAGCGTGTCCGCGGGCTTCCGGGTGGTGGTGGACGGGGAAGGGCAGGTGGTGGAGGCGCGGCTGGCGTACGGGGGCATGGCGGCTACTCCGTCGCGGGCGCGGCGTACCGAGGCCGCGCTGGTGGGACGGCGCTGGACGGAGGCCGTGGTGGAGGAGGCGCTGGGCCGGCTGGAGGAGGACTTCACGCCGCTGTCCGACCACCGTGGCTCGGAGTGGTACCGCGCGCGGGTGGCGAAGAACCTCCTGCGCGGATTCTTCCATGAGACGCTCGCCGAGCCGATGCCGCGGCTCGGCGAGCGCCATACGGCCACGGTGCAGGTGAGGTGAACAGGATGAGCACGCTTCCTTCTCCCGACGTCGCCCGCCCCGCGCCCGAGTCGGCCAGTCCGCTGCATGCCCCGAGGCCGCACGAGAGCGGGCTGAAGCACACCAGCGGCGAGGCCCTCTACGTGGACGATCTGCCCGCGCCGAGGGGAATGCTGGTGGGGCACCTCGTCACCTCTCCGCACGCGCATGCGCGCATCCTCCTCAGGGACGCCTCGCGGGCCCGGGAGATGCCGGGCGTCCACGCGGTGCTCTTCGCCGAGGACGTTCCAGGGAGGAATGACATCGGCCCCGCGGTCCATGACGAGTTCCTGCTGGCCGACGAGGTGGTTCACCATGTGGGGCAGGTGGTGGCCCTGGTGGTGGCGGAGAGCGCCGCGCTCGCCCGCCGCGCCGCCGCCCTGGTGGAGGTGGAGTACGAGCCGCTGCCCGCGCTCTTGTCCGTGAAGGCGGCGGTGGCGGCTGGTTCCTTCCTGTCCGATCCGCACACCCTCCGCCGGGGCGAGCCGGAGGCCGCGCTCGCCGCCGCGCCTTTGCGCGTCTCTGGCGAGTGCATGACGGGGGCGCAGGATCACTTCTACCTGGAGACGCAGGCGACGCTGGCGCAGCCCGGTGAGGACGGCACGCTGCACCTGTGGAGCTCCTCCCAGCACCCCACCGAGGTGCAGATCATCGTGGCGAGGGTGATGGGGTTGCTGAGTCACCAGGTGGTGGTGGAGGTACCCCGGATGGGAGGCGGCTTCGGCGGGAAGGAGACGCAGGCCGCGCCCTTCGCGGCTCTGGCGGCCCTGGGGGTGTACGCGACCGGGCGGCCGGTGAAGGTGTGGTTGGACCGGGACACGGACATGGCCAGCACGGGCAAGCGCCACCCCTTCGAGGCGCGCTACGACGCTGGCTTCGACGAGGAGGGACGGCTGCTGGCGCTGAAGGTCGAGCTCTTCTCCGATGGCGGGTGGAGCCTGGATCTGTCGCACGCCATCATGGACCGGGCCTTGTTCCACCTGGACAACGCCTACTTCGTCCCGGACCTGTGCTTCACCGGCCGGGTGGCGCGGACGAACCTCCCCTCCAACACGGCCTTCCGCGGCTTCGGCGGGCCGCAGGGCATGTACGTGATGGAGGAGGTGCTCAACCGCATCGCCGAGCGACTCGGGGTGGATCCGGCGAAGGTGCGTGAGCGCAACTTCTATCGGGAGGCGCCAGCGGACGTCACGCCGTACGGGCAGCGCGTGCTGGGCAATCGCCTGCCGCGCCTGCATGCCGAGCTGCTGGCCTCCACCGACTACGCCCGTCGCCGAGCGGAGGTGGAGGCCTTCAACGCCGCCTCGAGGTGGACGAAGCGAGGCATCGGCTTCCAGCCGGTGAAGTTCGGCATCTCCTTCACCACGAGCTTCCTCAACCAG
>QKJM01001048.1 GCA_003249315.1 Archangium sp. | reverse complement strand
CATGTCCGCACGGGTACGCCGGCCCCCTCATCCCCTCCAAGCTCCTCGGCACGTCGTTGGTCGGACGGATACCGCGCAGCAGCACGTCCGCCAGGTACTCCTCGGGATTGATTCCGTTCACCTCGCAGGTGGCCACCAGCGCATAGAGTCCCGCGAAATTGACTTTCCGGGGAGTGGTCGTTACCTCCAAGAGCATGGGTGACACGCCCACGAGGAAACCGTATCCCTCCCTCCTCTCCGATGAGTAATGGGAGCTGATGGCGCCCTTGATGCGGTCCAGCGAGTGAGGACCGTAGGATGTGCTGAACTCCCGCCGGGAGGTGATGCGCCCCTGTGTCAGGGCCTCTGCTCCGCTGCTGTCTGCTCCTTGGTGTCCTCGTCCGAGGGCTCCTCCCGGCACCACGCTAGGCGCTCCTGGAGCACCTCCAGGGGGACGGCCAGCTCCAGCTTGAACTCGGTGCCGTCCGGCTTGACCTTCGCGAAGTCCAGGAGCTGCGCCAGCTCCGTCTCGCCGTCGGCCTGGGCCTTCATCCTCGCCAGGGACAGCGCCCCTCCCAGCGACTTGCCCAGGTCCGTCACCTTCGCCTCGTCCACGCCGCGCACCTCCGCCACCATCGCGAAGTCCGAGCGCGTGTCCATGTGCAGCTCCACGTTCTGCGCCACCTCCGCCAGCCGCTCCGCCAGCTCCCGCTGCTCCGGAGGGAACATCTTCTTGAGCTGCTCCACCGACACCACCCCGTACATCTCCCCATACGTGCTCCCCTCCGCAATCACCGGCGGCTCGTCCGGCCCTCGCCCTTCCAGCCGGTCGATGACCTCCTTCACCCCGTCCGGCGACCGGCCGAACACCAGCATCTGGTCGTTCCACAGCCCCATCGCCATCGGGTTGCGGCGCTGCGCCACGCCCCCGTCCGGCAGCATGTACGTCGTCGGCGGCTCGTAGATGCGCGCCTCGTCCCCGTAGGCGTAGTCCGTCGCCTCTCGCTCGGACAACAGCTCCTTCAGCCTCGAGTTGCCGAAGTGTCCCGACACCATCAGCCCGTCGTCCGTCACCACCACCCGGTCCAGATCCTCCAGCGGATCGATCCCCGTCTCCTCGCGGAAGCGCTGCAGGTCATCCCCGCCTCGCTTCATCAGGCACTCCAGCAGGAGCTGGCCGATCGGCGAGTGGCGGATCGCATTGGCCTCGATCACCATCGCCGTCTTCCCCTCGCCCCGGGGCAGCGCAGCGAGCACCGGATCCCTCGGCGTTGGCGGCTCCGTTACCGTCACGCCCGCGTCCGCCACCACCGGCATGACGTACGTGCGCCGCGCCTCCATCCGCTGTCGCTCCTCGAAGCGCATCCGCCGGGGGAACTCCACCTTCGGCGGGGGAGGGGCCTCCTCCTCGCCCTGCCCGGACAGCATCAGCAGCGCGCCCAGGCCGAAGAGCACCACCGCCACCACGAGCCACGTTCCTCGACGCCGTTGCATCAGTAGTCCCTCCCCTCGAACCACCAGAAGCCCAGGGCCAGCACGCCCAGGCCGAATACCAGCACCCCCGCCAGCATCATCCCCAGCGAGTTCATCTCCAGCGTCGCCGAGGCCGCCAGGTCCATGCTCGCCTTCCCCAGCGCGGACAGCCTCGGCAGCACCAGCGTCACTCCCTTGAAGAGCTCCCGGCTCAGCCCCTCCTCGAGGAAGGGGGCGATCTTCGTCCGGTAGCCCGCGACGATCCCCGCCACCAGCGTCACGCCTCCCAGCGCCGCGCACAGGGCCGCGCTGCGCACCAGCGTCGCCGTCGTCAGCATCACCGCGTACACCGCCGCGAAGCCCACGCACGCCAGCAGCGCCGCCACCACCGGCCCCATCGTCCAGTACCCCGTCTTCACCCCGAAGATCAGCACCAGCCCGCCCGAGCCGTACAGCGCCCCGGCCACCGCCAGCGTCATCACTCCCAGGAACGTGCCCGCCAAGATGTGCCACCGCCGCAAGGGCAGGGCGAGCAGGTGTTCGATCCGCCCCGGGCTCAGCAGGCTCGGCGCGAAGTCCGAGCACGAGACGATCCCGAACAGAATCCCCCCGTAGAACACCAGCGCCGCCGCCGCCATGAACACCGGGCGCAGCGCCACGTCCACCGCTCGGATGTCCTTGGACAGCACCTCGCCGAACAGCCTCGAGGCCGCCAGCGCTCCGTCCACCACGTCGATCCGCAGGCTCAGTGACAGCGTCACCAGCACCAGCGTAATCCCCACCACGAAGGCCAGGATGAACTTGCGCGAGGCCGCCTCTCGCAGCACGTAGCCCGCGATTCCGATCACCGGACTCATGCCGCCACCCCCATCGTCGAGGCCAGCACGGCCTCCAGGTCCTGCGCGTCCCGCTTCAGCTCCACCAGCAGCGCTCCCGCCGCTCGCGCCTTGTCCAGCGCCGCGTTCAGCTCCGCCGGGTCCGCCGCCTCCAGGTGGTACAGCCCCTCGGAGCCCGCCGCCTCGAAGCCCGCAGCGGTCAGCGCGCCCGCGTCCGCTCCGGGTGCGAAGCGCATCGCCCACCGCGCCCCGCCGCGCGAAAGCTCCTCCAGCCGCCCCTCTCGCAACACCCGGCCGTTGGCGAGGATCGCCACCCGATCACACACCCGCTCCGTCTCCGCCAGCAGGTGCGAGTTGAGGAAGAGTGTCGTCCCCCGCTGCACCTCCTCCTGGAGGATGCGGCGCACCTCCACTCGCCCCATGGGATCAATCCCGTCCGTGGGCTCGTCCAGCACCAGCAGGGCGGGGCGCCCCAGCAGCGCCGCCGCCAGCCCCAGCCGCTGCCTCATTCCCTTGGAGTACCCACCAATCTTGCGGCCCACCGCTTCCGCCAGGCCTACGCGCTCCAGCAGGCGCAGGTGCTCGGCTGCTTCCGGCCTCA
>QKJM01000345.1 GCA_003249315.1 Archangium sp. | reverse complement strand
AGCGGGTGGCGGACGCGGCGGCGGCGGGGGTGACGCTGCTGCCGGCCTTCAGCCTGGGCGAGGCGGGAATGGCCGCGGGCGCGGGCATCTACGCCACGTATCGGCCGCCGGTGGTGGATGGCAGCGGCTTCGAGCGCTTCGGGGTGGACCCCGACTCCAGCCTGCCCGCGTGGGCGTCGGGGATCGCCAACGGGCTGGATGACCGCTTCCGTGAGCGGCTGCATTCCTCGCTGCGCAACGGAGTGGAGACGTACCAGCAGACGCGCGAGGCCACGAAGGCCTACGGCCGCATCTTCCGCGACGACCTCCTCCGGGTGGGCGCGAACTCCAACGAGGTGGTGGACGGCATCTCCAACCGCGAGCTGCGCACGTTGTTGGGTACCAACACGCTCGGACAGCGCGCGGCGCTGGCCCTGCGCCTCTTCCACTTCGGTTGCCCGGTGGTCTTCTTCAACCAGGGTGGCTACGACTTCCACTCGCGCGAGGAGGCCGGGCTGCCGGCGGAGATGGACGAGGCCAACCAGTTGATGAGCGGCCTGCGCGCGGCGCTCCAGCGGATGCAACACCCCGAGGGCGGCACGTACTGGGACAAGACGCTGGTGGTGTTCGGCAGCGAGTTCGGCCGCACCGCGGGGGGCAACCGCTTCAACTCGGCCAACGGCAGCGACCATGGCAGCGATCTGTCCACGCGGTGGATGTCCATGCCGTTGATGGGCGGGGTGATTACGGCGGTGGGGAAGGGGGGCCGGAGCCTCGGCCAGACGCGCGCCTCGGACCTGAAGGCGACCGGACAGGTGTATTCGTACCGCTCGGTGCTCAAGACGCTGATGGATCTCCTCGGCGCCGACCACCAGGGCATCTTCCCCGCGGACCGACCCATCGAGGACCTCTTCGCATGAAGCGCTCCCTGCTCGCTCCCGCCATCGCGGCGCTCTCGCTGGCCTGTGGCTCCAACACGTACCCGGAGCCCACGGGTCCCATCCCCTTCGAGCCGCAACGCCCGGATCTCGTGGCGCCCGGCACCGCCACCCCGTACACGGGGATGGACCCCTTCGTGCTGGAGGCGCAGACGCGCTACCCCACGGGGGTGGACCTGCACCGCAAGCTGGTGATGCGCACGTGCAGTGGCACCAACGGCGTGTGTCACAACCAGAAGGAGTACCCGGACCTGCATACCCCGGCCACCTTCGCCGCCTCCATCGACGCCCCGTGCAACGTGGCGTCGGGCACGTGGGACACCGTGTACGACCGGTGCGAGCGGTTGGGGGACCGGTTCCGCTTCGCGGAGGAGTCCTTCCGGGAGATAGAGATTGGCTGGTTCGAGTTCATCCCCGGAGAGACGCCGGACTTCGGCGAGACGGGCACGAAGCCGGACGCCAGCACGCCGGGGCTGCACCTGTACCTGTATGACCCGATTCCGTTGGAGCGGGAGCGGGTGGGGGCCACGGGCACGTTCATCCGGAACTTCATCGACGACCAGGGGAACGTGCAGGGGCTGGCCTTCGCCAGCTACGACACGCGCTGGTGGATGTTGGACGACCGGCGCCACGTGTTCGCCGAGGTGAGCCAGTACCAGCGCGACAGGGTGGAGGGGCTGGTAGCCAGCGGCATCGTCCAGGGCGATCAGAATCGCAACGGAGTCTTCGGCGCGCGCACGGGCACCACGGTGCCGCTCATCAACCCGGGCAAGCCGGAGGAGAGCTACCTGGTGGCGCGGCTGCGCGGGTACATGGGGGCGGAGAGCGTGCCGGGCACGCGCATGCCGCTGGCCAACCAACCTCCGTCCACCGTCGACATGCTGGCGCTCATGTGCTTCATCGAGGGGTTGGACCCGGGGGCCGCGCAGTGGAACCTGTCCTCGGCCATCGACTACACGCAGTGCTCGTACTCGGCGGACCCTCAGAGCCTGACGCTGGTGGGCAACGGAGTGACTTGGCGCCAGCGCGTACTGCCCATCCTCCAGTCCAACTGTGGCGGGTGCCATGGCGGGAGCAATCCGCAGGCGGGGTTGGACCTGCTCGCGGAGGATGCGTACCAGCGCGTGCTGCAGGCCTCGACGCAGAAGCCCGAACTCAAGCTCATCCAGCCGGGCGAGCCACAGCAGAGCTACCTGTACCGGAAGCTCGTGGGCGACGGCAGCATCACCGGCACCCGCATGCCCATCAACCCGTTGAACGGGGACGCCCCGCTGCCCACGGACCAGCTCGATGCCATCTCGGACTGGATTACCGCCGGAGCGCAGGAGGACGGCTGAGCAGCGGGTTGAAGCCGACTCTCTCTGGCACTTTGGTGGTGAATGGCAATGACGCTGCTCAGGATCTCCGCATTGCTTTTGCTGTCGAGTTGTGCATCGGTTCCGTCTCGAGACGGGATGAATGAGGAGTATGGCTTCAAGGAGGGCAGCTTCATCTGGGTGCGTGGCCCGTGGGACGCAATCGGGCCATCTCCAAATGCGGATGATGTCGTTGATCAACTCTGCCCCGCGATCATGGCGCTCCCACTCGCGGATCGCGGCAACTACGGGCGAGAATACTGTGGCGCCATCTACTCCCTGGGAGATGGCGTCTATTATTCGAGCGTGCCGTCTCCCCTCGCGGCACCGGAGGTGGTGCATGGCTCCAGCAGGAAGTCGTGCTATCCGCCGCGTGAGGTCAGGGATGCGCGTGGGCGTGCGGTCATCCTCGCGGACTTTCACGGTCATCCATGGCCAGACTCTCCGTTGTCGACTGAGGATAGGTTGGCAAGGAATCAGATGTGGCTCTTCAAGATTCAGTTCGACACGAGGTGCCGGGTGCAGATGTTGGTTCCCAATCTGGAAGGTGAGCGTCCGGGGGAGGTCTATGAAAGGCAGGGGGGAGTGTGGATGCTGATCGGACGCATCCGACCAGAG
>QKJM01000369.1 GCA_003249315.1 Archangium sp. | reverse complement strand
GGCCAGCCGGCTGTGGGCCCTGAGGGACAGGCACTTCAAGCAGCTCCCCACGAGGGCCTACCGACAGCTCGGGGGCGTGGGCGGAGCGCTGGCGCGGCACGCGGAGGAGGTGCTCGAGGCGCTGCCACCGACGCGTCGGCGGCTGGTGCGTGAGGCCTTTCGCCACCTGGTGACGGCGGAGGGCACGCGGGCGGTGCTCGGACGGAGCGGGTTGTTGGAGGTGCTGGGGGGCGGGCCCGAGGCGCAGGAGGTGGTGGAGCGACTGGTGGATGCGCGGCTGCTCGTCGCCTCCGAGCGCGAGAGCGGCGAGGAGCGGGTGGAGATCATCCACGAGGCGCTGCTGTCGAGCTGGCCGAGGCTGGTGGCGTGGCGGCGGGAGGACGAGGAGGGGGCGCGGCTGAGGGATCAGCTCCGCGTGGCGGCCCGGCAATGGGAGGAGCGCGGGAGGCCGCTGGGGCTGTTGTGGCGGGACGATGCGCTGGCGGAGTACCGGCTGTGGCGGGTGCGTCACCCGGGACCGCTGCCGGCGCTGGAGGAGACCTTCGGCCGGGCGAGCCTCCGTGAAGCGGACCGCAGCCGGCGCAACAGGTGGCTGGCGGTGGGGCTGGTGCTGCTGGCGCTCCTGGGGGGTCTCGTCGCCGCGCTGGAGGGGGCGCGACGTTCCCGAGTCAGCGCCGATGAGGCCCGGGAGCGGCTGCTCCTCTTCTACGAGGAGCAGGGCCGCCAGCTCCTGCTCTCGGGCGAGCCGCTGCGAGCCTTTGCCTACCTCCACGAGGCCGCGCGCGGAGGGCGGCGGGGCGCGGGCCTGCGCTTCATGCTGGCGCGGGCCACGCAGGCGCTGGAGGCGCAGCAGCAGGTGCTGCGCGGCCATGAGGCCGAGGTCTGGTCCGCTCGCTTCAGCCCGGACGGCAGGTGGGTGGCCACCGCCAGCTCGGACGGGACGGCCCGGCTGTGGAGGGCGGACACGGGCGCGCCGGGGCCCATCCTGCGAGGGCACCGGGACGCCGTGTTCCTGCCGACCTTCAGCTCGGATGGGCGACGCCTGCTCACCGCCGGCCATGACGACACGGTGCGGCTGTGGGACGTGGCCTCGGGCGAGCCGCTGCTGGTGGTGCGGCCACCCATGGGGGAGGCCCCTGGCGGCTCCCGGCGGCTGAACTCCGCCACCTTCAGCCCGGACGGTCGCCACCTGCTGACCGCGGGCCAGGGGGGGGTCCACCTGTGGGATGCCAGCAGCGGCAGGTTGGTGCGCTCGCTGGAGACGGGGCCAGGGGGCGTGTTGTGGGCCCTCTACGCGCCGGGGGGGCGTCAGGTGCTCACCGTGGGACGGGATGGCGTGGGGATGCTGTGGGATACGGACTCGTGGCGGCGACAGGCAGTGCTGCCCGAGGCCGGTACGGGCAACGCCCTGTTGAACGACGCGTCGCCCGCCTATGCCTCCCTCTTCATGCCCGCCTTCAGCCCTGATGGAAGCCGTCTGGCCACCCTGGGAGTCGGCGCCATCGCCCACCTGTGGAGCCTGCCCGATGGTCGGCACGTCGCCACGCTCGCCGGCCATTCCCGGGCTCTCTCCTCGGTGGCCTTCAGCCCGGACGGCACCCGCCTCGTCACCACCAGCCAGGACCACACCGCCCGGCTCTGGGATGCACGCTCAGGGACCTCCCTGGCCACGCTCGAGGGCCACACCGAGGCCGTCCTCGGCGCCACCTTCACCCTCGAGGGACGGGTCCTCACCGCCTCCGCGGATGGTTCCGCCCGTCTCTGGGACGGGCGCGGCCGTCCCGTGGCCACCCTGGCGGGACACCTCGGGAGTGTCCTCTCCGTGAGCCTGTCGCCCGGCGGGCAACAGCTCGTCACCACCAGCCAGGACACCCACGCGCGTCTCTGGAGCACCCACCGGCAGGACTCCCTCGCCGACCTGGACCACTCCTCGGAGGTGTTCGTCACGCGCTACAGCCCCGATGGGCGGCACCTGCTGACGCTGGACAAGCAGGGAGTGCCCCGTATCTGGTCCACCGCCACGGGCCGGTTGGAGCGCACATTGCCCGCCCTCCCCGGGCGCCAGGCCTTTGGTGACTGGAGCCCGGATGGCCGCGCGCTGCTGCTGGCCCGCGGCCACGAGGCGCTACTGTTGGACGCTCGGGACGGGGCGCTCCTGCGCGCCTTCCCCCATGGCGAGCCCGTGCTCATCGCCGCCTTCAGCCCCGAGGGCGAACGGGTGGTGGTGGCGGGCCGTCGTGGCACGGTGCGGGTGTACTCGATGCGCAGTGGACTGCCGCTCGCCGAGCTGGTGGGCCACACCGGGATGGTGTTCTTCGCCCGCTTCGACAGCACCGGGCTCCGTGTCGTCACCGCCGGTGCGGACCGCTCGGCCCGGGTGTGGGACGCGGCCACCGGCGCTCCCCTCCAGGTGCTGCCCGGACATGAGGGCGCACTGGTGGCCTCCGTCTTCCACCCTGAGGGCGACCGACTGCTCACCGTCGGTGTGGACCAGGTGGCTCGTCTCTGGAGCCTGCCCGAGGGCCACCTCCTGTACGCCGCTTCGGAGCACCGGGCGCAGATCAACTGGGCCGAGTTCAGCCCCGACGGCTCGCTCTTCGCCACGGCCAGCCTGGACGGTCGCGCCTGTGTCTGGGAGACGAGCTCCGGGCGGCGGCTCTCCTGCTTCCCCGCCCCTCGTGCTCAGTGTGTGGAGTTCAGCCCCGACGGCTCGACTCTGGCCGTGGCCGGCGGCGATGGTCGGGCCCGCCTCTGGTCCACTGTGCTGGAGACCCACTCGCCGGAGGAGCTGGAGACCTTCGCCCGCTGTCGGGTTCCCTTCCGGATTGAGTCGGAGCGGCTGCGGCCCTCGCCGTTGGACCTGCCGGGGTGTGGCGAGGCGGGGCGCTAAGCCCCCGAATCTCAGTACGGGTTCACCGGGAGCGGCTTGGCTTCCAACACCCCGGCCGTCTACCATCCACCACCATTCAAATCGTACAATGGGGTTTTCATGAGCACCAGCCAGACGCCAAGACTGCTCCTGAAGAAGCACGCGGTGAGGAAGGTGTCCCAGCCTGCTGCGTGGGGTAACGGAGAGGTCTACGCGGCGGATGAGGGAGACGGGCCGCCACCGTCCCAGCCGCCACCGTCCCAGCCGCCACCGTCCCAGCCGCCACCGTCCCAGCCGCCACCCTCGCATCCGGGGCCCTCCAAGCCGATGCCTTCGGATGGGACGGGCGGTGACTCCAGCGGGTGGTCCGGTGGTGCTCACCTGATTGAGTGAGGAATGGTCCTGGGCGAGGTTATCGCCGATCGCTTCGAGCTCGAGGCGGAGGCTGGCACCGGGGCCATGGGCACGGTCTACCGTGCCCTGGACAGGGCGTCAGGCATGCCCGTGGCGGTGAAGGTGGTCGACCCGGCCGTGCTTCGCACGTCTCTGGAAGCCGAGCGTTTCGCCCGCGAGGCGGAGCTGCTGGCCGAGCTGTCCCACCCGGGCATCGTTCGCTACCTGGCCCATGGGGTTGTCGCCACGGGCGCTCGCTATCTCGTCACCGAGTGGGTGGAGGGTGTTCCGCTCTCGCGGCGCCTGGGCACCGGGCCCTTGGGCGTCGCCACCAGCGTGGAGGTGCTGCGCCAGGCCGCCGAGGCGCTCGGCGAGGCCCACCAGCGCGGCATCATCCACCGCGACCTCAAGCCCGCCAACCTCCTGCTGACGCCCTCGGGCGCCGTCAAGCTCATCGACTTCGGGTTGGCGCGCCGGGTGGAGGGGCTCTCCTCTACCCGGACGGGGACGATGCTGGGCTCGCCCGGCTACATGGCCCCCGAGCAGGCCACTGGCTCCAAGGGGGTGGATTCGCGGGCGGACGTCTTCAGCCTCGGTTGTGTGCTGTATGAGTGCCTCACCGGTCGTCCGGCCTTCACCGGCCACAGCCTGCTGGCCGTCATCGCCCGTATCCTCCTGGACGAGCCGCCGTCGTTGGCCGGGCTGTGCCCCGAGGCCCCCGAGGCGCTGTGCGTGCTGGTGGCCGGGATGATGGCCAAGGCGCCGGGGGAGCGGCCCGAGAATGGGGGGGTGGTGGCCGAGGCCCTGGCGGCCCTGGGCGCGCGAGTGTCCGTCCCTGCCTCGCGAGTCGCCGCTGACACCTCCCAGCACCTGCTGCTCATCGCCGCCGAGGAGGCCGAGCCAGGGCCTCTCGAGGAGGAGGGGCTGGAGCGGCGACGGGCCGTGCTGCGGCGGCTCGAGGCGCCAGCGGAGGCCCGGGTGGAGGTTCTCGCGGAGGGCTCGGTGCTGGCGGTACTGCCGGCGGCGGGAGCGGGGGAGGCCGGTCGTGCCGCGGAGTATGCGCTCTCGCTGCGAGCGCTGTTCCCCGAGGCGGCCATGGTGCTGGCCTGTCGGCGGGGAGCCGCCGTCCCACGGCCCGGTGACTCGCTCGAGGAGGCGGCACGGGAGCTGGAGGCGGAGTCCATGCGCCTGCTCTTCGCGGACATGTCCTCCGAGTCGTCGGCCCCCATCTTCATCGACGAGGAGACCGCCGCGCGGCTGCCCCCGGAGTTCGAGCTGCGCGCGACGGCCACCGGTCACCACCTCACCGGCCGGCGCCGGGAGTCCGCATCCCCATGAGCACCGCACCCTCCCCACGTCCTGGCCTGCCCCGACTCACGGATCGGCTCCCGCTGGGTCCGGAGCTGCGGGTGAGCCCCTTCGCGCTGGGGATGACGGGCTCGGCGGACACGGTGCTGGCCGCCTACGATGCGGGCCTCAACTTCTTCTTCCTCAGCGCGGACATGCACTGGCCCGGCTACGAGGCCACGCGCCGGGGCCTGGCCGAGCTGCTGTCTCGCCGTCCCGGCGTGCGCGACGAGCTGGTGGTCGCGGTGGTGTCCTACGTGACGCAGCCCGAGTTCTGCTACGCCCCCTTCCAGGAGGTCCTGCGGGCGGTTCCCGGCCTGGAGCGCGTGGACGTGGCCGTGGCGGGGGGGGCGTATGGCGGCGAGCTCGCCACGAGGCTGCCGCACTACGAGGGCCACCGGACGCGACGCTTCTGCGGCATTCGCGCCATCGGTGCCTCCTTCCACGAGCGGCGTGCCGCGCTGCCGGCCTTCGAGGCCTCGAGCCTGGACATGGCCTTCGTCCGCTACAACGCCGCCCACCCCGGTGCCCGCGAGGAGCTCTTTCCCCACCTGCCGCCTCACCCCCGCCCCCTCCTCTATACCTTCAAGAGCGTCAGTGGCTGGGTGTCCTCCGAGCACCTGGCGCGGCTCGACCTGCCGCCCGGCACCTGGCAGCCCTCTCCGGCGGACCACTACCGCTTCGTCCTCTCCCGCCCGGAGGTGGACGGGGTGCTGTGCTCGCCCCAGACCCCTGCTCAGATCGAGTCCCTGGCCCGGGCGCTGGAGCAGGGACCCCTGAACGAGGAGGAGCAGGAGCACCTGCTGCTGCTGGCGGGCCTGGCGAGTGGAGAGCTGGAACTGGCCTGACCTCTTGCCAGTTTGAGAGAATGAGACACGGGAGCACCAGGGGGGGCGGGAGAGAGTCCATGAGCGAGGAGCTGCCTCTACTGCTGGAGGCGTTGAGGGAGGCCGGGCATTTCGAGGACGCGGCCGAGGCGCTGTTGCGAGTGCTCTTGCGGGTAGCGCAGCAGGCGCTGGAGGACAGCCCCCATTCGGGGGGGCAGCTCTTGAGGGGCGTGGTCCACCTGAGGCCGGGGGAGGTCTACCGGGGGTTGGTGGTGGTGGAACCGGAGGGGAGCGCGCGGGAGGAGGAGGCGTCCGTGCATACGTCGTCCACGGCGTGGCGGGCGGTGGTGGAGCACCGCTGCGTGCTGACGCTGGACGTGGCCCGCGGGGTGCTGGAGCTTCATCCTCCGAGGGGGGAGCCGGTGAGGCGCGAGGCGGACTTGCTGGAGGGAGGGTTGTTCGCCAGCGACGAGAGCCAGCAGCGCTTCCTGGGGCGGATGGCCACGCACGTCTGCGTGCTGCCGTTGCTCCATCCCGGGGGGGGGCTGGACGGAATGGTGTCGCTGGAGGCCCACTGCCTGACGGCCATGGGTCAGGGGTTCATCTGGCCCCGGCTCTCCAGGGAGCTACAACTCCTGGTGGACGTGGCGGCGCCGTACCTGTGCGGCCTGCCGCAGAGGCCCACGCGGACGGAGGTGGCGGACGAGTACCTGCCGGTGGTGGGCCGAGGCATGGCGCGGCTGCTGCCCATGCTGCGCGTCTTCGCCCAGGGCGAGGAGACGCTCCTCATCTCCGGCCCCACGGGCTCGGGCAAGTCGCGGCTGGCGCGCTGGTGCCACGCGCACTCGTCCCGGCGCGAGGGCCCCTTCGAGGTGTTGGATCTGCTGGCCGTGCCCGAGGAGCTGCAGATGGCGGAGCTCTTCGGCTGGAAGCGGGGTGCCTTCACCGGGGCGGAGCGGGACAACCCGGGCAGCCTGGGCCGGGCGCGGGGCGGAACCCTCTTCATCGACGAAATCGACAAGCTCTCGCTCAAGGCGCAGGCGGGGCTGCTGCGCGTGCTGGAGGAGCGCACCTTCCGGCCGTTGGGCGAACAGTCTGGGGAGCGGCGTGCGGACGTGCGCTTCATCGTCGGCACCAACGCCCGCCTGCTGGAGGAGGTGAAGAAGGGTCGCTTCCGGGAGGACCTGTACTACCGCATCCACGTGCTGCCGGTGTGCCTGCCGCCGCTGGGGGAGCGGCTGGACGAGGTGGGGGGCTGGGCGCGCTACATGCTGGAGCAGCGGCACCGGGCGGACGGGGCGCAGGGGCAGGCCCGTCTGTCGGCGGGGGCCGAGCGGCTGCTGGCCACCTACCGCTGGCCGGGCAACCTGCGCCAGCTCGACAACATCGTCCGCCGAGCCTACATGCTGGCGCAGGTGGAGCACGGCGGCGGGAGGGACATGGAGCTGAGCGAGGAGCACGTGCGGCAGGCGTTGGGCTACGAGCACACGCCGGGCCAGGAGCACGCGCCGGGTTCCGCGCCGCTGCTGGAGACGATGCACGCCGCCGCCAGGTCCTTCGTCGAGGAGGCACGACAGCGCCAGGAGACGCCGATGGAGCTGTCGCTGGCGGAGTCCTTTACCGGCATGGTGCTGGGGGTGGCGGTGGGGCAGTTGGGCCGCGACGAGGCCTTCCGCCTCTTCGGCCTCGAGCACCTGGTGAAGGCCCGCAACCACTCGCGCACCTTGAAGAGGGAGCTGGAGAAGGTGGAGGCGCTCTGCCAGGCCCTGGGCGGGGTGCGCTCGCCGCTGGAGGGGCTGGATTGAAGGCCAGCGGCTACAGCCCCTGCTTCATCCGAGCCACCAGTCCACGGGCCACCCGGAAGCTGTTGGCGACGATGGTGAGGGTGGAGGGCACGCTGCCCGCGGTGGGCATGAAGCTGCCGTCCACCACGTAGAGGTTGGGCACCTCGTGGGCCCGGCAGTCCCGGTTCAGCACCGAGGTGGCCGGGTCGTCCCCGAAGCGGCAGGTGCCGTGCTGGAGGATGGTCGTCTCTCCGCTCGTCCCCACGCGCTGCACGTCGTCGGGCTCCAGGCGCAGGAGGATTTCCTCGCCGCGCTCCACCAGGAAGCGCGTGGCCGCGAAGTCCATGGGGTGCCGGTCCAGGGTGATGGCCGCCACGGGAATGTCGTACTTGTCCTTCACCTCCGGCACCACCGTCACCGAGGTGCCCGGAGTGGGGAGGAACTCGCCGTACACCTCGAACTGGAGGATGCGTGAGTCCCGGTACGCCCGCATGCGCTCCTTCAGCTCCTTGCCGAAGACGCCGGCCGTGCCGCTGCCTGCCAGGCCCACCGCGGCGAAGATGGGGTTGGGGTGCGTCCACATGAAGCCGAGCGTCCCTCCCTTGCGGAAGCCGAAGCGCTCGTCCGGCATGAGGTAGAAGTCCTGCACGCTCCGGTTCACGAAGGGCGCTGGATTCAGCAGCCACGGCCGCGCGGCCTTCTGCTTCGACACCCGGAAGGTGGCCCGCGACTCGCCGAACGAGCTGAAGACGAGGTTGCGACCCACCTGCTCGCTGCCGTTGGCGAGCCCTCGGGGGAAGCGGTTGGACACCGAGTTGAGCAGCAGCCGCGCGCTCTCCACGGCGGTGCAGGACACCACCACCACCTTCGCCGGCTGCTCCTGCTCCACCCCGTCCGCGTCCAGGTACACCACGCTCCGGGCTCGGCCCTCCTCGTCCACCTCCACCGAGCGCGCCATGCACAGCGGGCGCAGCTCCACGTTTCCCGTGGCCAGTGCGGCGGGGATGAGGCTCGCGTTGGTTCCGCTCTTGGCCCCCATCTCGCAGCCATAGCTGCCGCACAGGGCGCAGTAGGCGCAGCCCGCGCGGCCCCGGTACGGCCGGCTGATGATGCCGCGCGCCGTGGGCAGGCTGTGCCAGCCCAGCTCTCCGCACACCCGGTCCACCTCGTGCGCGATGGGGTGTACGTCCAGCGGAGGGAGGGGGTAGGGCCCGCTACGAGGCTCGGCGAAGGGGTGGGGCACGGCCTCGCCACTCACCCCCAGCTCCGCCTCCGCCACGTCGTAGAAGGGCGCCAGCTCCTCGTAGGAGATGGGCCAGTCGGCCACCGTCGTCCCCGGAATGGCCCCCAGCGTCGAGCGCAGACGGAAGTCCACCGGCTTGAGCCGGTAGAAGTAGCCGCTCATGTGGACCGTGCCGCCGCCCACGCAGTTGGCCGTCCACGCGGCGTTGGATCGCTCGTAGCGGCCTTGTGGCCCCTGGCGCACCAGGTGTGGCTCCTCCCAGGGCAGCGGCATGAAGAAGTTGCGGCGGCTGTTGAGGATTTCGTCGTGGACGAAGTCTCCCGGCTGGTAGTGCGGCCCCTTCTCCAGCACCACCACCTTGAAGCCCGCGCGCCCCAGCTCCAGCGCCATGGGCGCCCCGCCCGCGCCGCTGCCGATGATGCAGATGTCCACCGGTTCCTTCTTCACGGGTGCCTCCCGCAGGTGTGCAGGCACTTTGGCCCGTCCCAGCCCTCGGGCGGCGCCATGGCGATGGAGCCCACCGTGTCGAAGCCCACCAGCTTCCACCCCACGCCCGCCTGGTTGCCGCCGTAGGAGGGGTCTCCCAGGAAGCCCTCCAGCGTCAGCACCAGAAGCAGCTCGTAGAAGTGGGCCTCGCCGCTGCCCTCGGGGCTGTCCTTGAAGATGGCGAGGAGCTCGTCCTGCTGGGCCGGGGCGGCCTGGGCGAAGCCCACCTGGAACATCCGATGCGAGCGCCTCTCCAGCGCGGCCACGCCCTGGACGAAGTCCCGCCGCATCTGGGCGAGCTCCGGCGTCCGCAGCATCCGGTCGATGTAGACGGGCACACCCGCGTCCTTCGCGCCAGGGTCCTCATCTCGAGGGAGGATGCGCTCGCAGGCCGCGGCCACGAGGGCGTACTCGGCCGAGGTGAAGGTGAGGCGGGCCGGATCCACGTTCGACTCGGCCTGGGAAGGGGCTTCGGAGGAGGAGGAGCACTTGCAGGCGCCGCTGCCGAGCAGCACCACGCCGCCACCGAAGAAGGTCAACCTCTGGAGGAAGGAGCGCCGGTCCACCAGCCCAGGATAGGATGGAGTGCCTTTCGAGGTCGACCGAGCAAGGAGACAATCCATGAGATGGAAGGGATGGGCACTGGGGCTGGCACTCGCGCTGGCGTGTACCTCCGAGCAGCCGGGTCGCCCCGATGCGGGCCCAGGTGGCGACAATCCCGGGGACGGCAACGAGGGCTCGCCCTTTACCCGTCAGGTGCTGGATGGAGCGGAGATGACGCTCGCGCCGCTCGCGCTCGCCGTGGGGCCTGGGGACCGGGTGGGCGTGGCGTACTACGCCCGGGTGTTGGACAGGGTCCACGAGATCCGCTTCGTCGAGTGGAAGGACGGCCAGGCCTCCGAGCCGGAGCTCGTGGCCACGGTGGAGATGGTGAGCGGCCTCTCGGTGGCGTACGACTCGGCGGGGAAGGCGGCGGTGAGCTACCTCGGCGGGCCGACCGACACGAACGTCTCCGTGTACTGGAAGCAGAACGACCTGGCGGTGTCGTACCGCAACGGCCCCGGGAGCTGGACGGAGGAGGTGGTGGTGCGGGAGAGCGACGAGGCCGCCGCTGGCAATCCGCTGGCGGACGCGGGCTTCCTGGTGGGGCTGAACCCGGCCATCATCTTCGATGGCACGAAGGCCTACGTGGCCTACCGGGACGGGCACAACGGGCAGTTCGGCAAGCAGGACTGGGAGGCGAGCGATCTGGAGCTGGCCGAGGGCACGCCCGGGAGCTGGACGAAGCGGGTGCTGGCGATGGCGGGGGACACGAAGGCGGCCTATGGCGGGCACATCTCGATGGTGCTGGGGGAGGGCGGGCAGCCGGCGCTGGTACACGACCAGGTGGCGGACAGCGCGGAGGGCCGGGGGCGCAACGTGCTCTTCCAGAAGCGCAAGGCGGACGGGAGCTGGACGGCGCCGCTGCAAGTACAGACGGTCTATGACACGCAACTGGGCGCGAGCCTGGCGTGGGATGCGCAGGCGGGCTACGGCGTGGCGGTGGTGGACCGGACGGACGATCGGCTGACGTACATCGGCTCGGGGGATGGGGTGACGTGGTCGTCGCCGGATCCGGTGTTCCAGTCGGGCTCGGGGGGCTGGTACCCGGCGCTGGCGTTCGATCCGGTGATGCACGAGCCGCACATCGCCTTCTACATCTGCTCGAACGCGCCGAGCGTGACGGAGCAGGGGTGTGACGCGCGGGTGGACGAGCTGCGGGTGGCGGCGCTCATCGAGGGGCTGGAGTGGAGGGACGTGCTGGTGGATGCGGGGGGAGGCTGGGGGACGAAGCTGGCCTTCCTGTCCACGGGGAAGAGGGTGCTGGCGTACAGGGATCCCTGGACGACGGCGCTGAAGCTGGCGGTGGAGCCGTGAGAGGGGCGGTGTGGCT
>QKJM01000163.1 GCA_003249315.1 Archangium sp. | reverse complement strand
TGGTTGAAGACCCTGGCGTCCACACGATTCTCCACTCTCCCCTCGAGGGTCGGAGGGGGGTCACCATTCGGTGTGGCTTTGACGTACGCGCTGATATTGTATATCGAGCCGAAGATGTTGTTTCCAAATTCGTGCCTTGTATTGAACGTCCTGAGGAAGGGCTGGGAGGCGCTGGACATCTGGAGGCCGCTGTCGCCTCCTTCGCCCAAGGACAACGCAGAGCCATCCAGGAACCCGTCAAAGGGTATCGAGGAGGGCTGGGTGGCCTCGGGGATGTCGCCCTGATCGACAACCAGTTGAAAATGAAAGAGCGGCGTCCCATGCGGGGTATGACCGGCGGGACTGTCGAAGTCCAGATCCGTCCGGGCATTCTCACCCCTGGCCTGCTCGAACTTCAACTCGTCCGCGAGGATGACCGTCCTCTCCCGTTCGGTGTAGTTGTAGCCCGTGCTGAACGGGGCGATCTTGGACTCCCAGGGGATGGAGTCATTCATCATGAAGCCACTCGGGTAATCGCCCCCAGGCGGAGGAGGATAGAACGGGCGCGCCTGGTAGGTGGGTCCGTCCTCCCCCATGTCCAGCATTGCGGCATCGGAGGGAGAGTCGGCTGTCGCCGCGATGGGCAGAAGTAATGCTCCCAGCACAAGCCACTTCCTGAGCACATCGGTCGCAGTGTACATGGCTGCTTTTCCTTTTTGTCTGTCTATAAATAGTTGTGTTGCTTAGTGGGGATGGT
The DNA here is from genome assembly GCA_003249315.1 of Archangium sp. GTDB lineage: Bacteria > Myxococcota > Myxococcia > Myxococcales > Myxococcaceae > QKJM01. Next base: position 2,158 of record QKJM01000163.1, on the reverse strand, counting down.
GCGTTGTGTCAATTTGTTTCTTGGAGTTCACGGTCGCGGATGGCGTCGTCTCCTCGAGCAATCCGTCCGGTGCTCCCCGTCTCGCCAAGGGGATGACCCCCTCTTCCTCTTGGAGGGGTCATTCCCCGGAGGACCGCGTGAAGAGCGCGGAGCCGAGCAGCGCCTTGGCGCGGGCGATCATTCGAGGGCGCTCCTGGGCGGGAACGGCCAGCATGGCCCCCTCGATCATCGCCCAGCCGTACACGAAATCGTCGAGCGTCACACCCGGTCGCAGGAGTCCCTGCGCTCGCGCCGCCTCCACCGGACCGGCCAGGACGCCTCGCAACTGCTGGTTCAGTTGAGCGAGGATTGTCCTCCCTGCTTCCGTTGATGCCAGGTACGAGTGCAACCCCGGGATGGCGCTCAGGGTGTCAGCGATCCAGAGGAAGACCTCTTCGACGGAGCGGGCCGGGTCGGGGGCCGCGGCGAGACGTTGTTCGATGAGGTCCACGCGACGCTCGAGCATCGCGCGCGCGAGGTGGTCACGGTCCGGGAAGTGGCGGTAGAGCGTGCCTCGCCCGACACCGGCGCGCTCGGCGATGAGTTGAAGCGGCACGTGGAGGCCGTGCTCGCGGAAGACCTGTTCGCCCGCCTCGAGAAGAAGTTCACGGTTGCGTTGGGCGTCCTGTCGCTGCGTCACGCCCATGGTTGTACCACACGAAATGGACACGCGTGTCCGCTTCGTGGCATGTTGCCTTCAGAAACGGACATTCATGTCCGTTTCATCCGGGCAACCACCCTACGACAAGGAGAACCCGCTCCATGAACGCACCGCACAAGGACGTCATTGTCATCACTGGCCTCGGAGGTATGGGCCTCGCCATCTCCCGCCGCCTCGGCTCAGGCCGCCAGCTTGTCCTCGCCGACTACGCCCAGGAACTCCTAGATCGCGTCTCGGACACCCTCCGCGGTGAGGGCCACTCCGTCCACCCCCTCCGCGTCGACGTCTCCGACCCGCGGTCCGTCGAACGGCTCGCCCAGCACGCGGGGGCTCTCGGCTCGCTCCGCGCCGTCATTCACACCGCCGGCGTCTCCCCCGTGCAAGCCAGCCCCGAGCGGATCGTGCAGGTGGACATCCTCGGCACTGCCCACGTCCTCGACGCATTCCTCCCCTTCGTGACGCACGGCAGTGTTGCTGTGTGCATCGCCTCGATGGCCGGCCTGATGGTCCCCCTTCCCCCCGAGGTTGAACGAGCCCTCGCCACCACCCCCACGAGCGAGATCGCGGGGCTCGCCTTGCTCGACCCCAAGAACCTCGATGCCGGCGCCGCCTACAGTGTGGCGAAGCGCGCGAACCAACTACGTGTCCAGGCGGCGTCGATTCCGTGGGGGCGACGGGGCGGCCGGGTGGTCAGTGTCAGCCCGGGCATCATCTCCACCCCGATGGGCCAGGCGGAGTTGCAGAGCCCCCACGGCGAGGCCATGCGCTCCATGATTCGAGAGTCAGGCACGGGACGCATCGGCACGCCGGACGACATCGCCAACGCCGTCGAGTTCCTGCTCAGTCCCCAGGCGTCGTTCATCACCGGCACGGACCTCCTCGTCGACGGTGGCGCCGTCGCCGCGGCGCGTTTCGCCCGGTCGTGACGCCGACCCAGAGAGCGTCTGATACCTTCTCCCTGGAGGAGTCGAGTCATTTGACACTTTCCCGGGGACTCCCAGTACGGCACCATGCGCTCACGCTCACGCTCACGCTCACGCTCACGCTCACGCTCGCGCGATACGTGGTGCATCTTCTTCGTGCGGAGGGTTCACCTCTCCGCGCAGGGGATGCAACGGCCGCGAAGGAACTGTCGCCAGATGAGTCAGGCGAGAGAAGCCGCTCTCTGGATGGGGTCGACGTGGTGAACACGATCGACCTGTCCCCGCACTTCGAATTCTTCCTCTGACAGAAACCCTTGAACAGGATGCGCTGGTGTCTTTGGGGAGTTGGCTGAAATGAGCAGTCACTGTGTCAGCATGCGGAGTTTCCTGGTTTCTCTCTTCCTCCTCTCCTGCTGTGCCGCCGGGTCACAACCACCCGCGGAGTTCTTGGGGAAGACGGAGGACCGAATCGCTGGCCGGAAGGCCTGGGCATCGGCCTCGTCCGAGTTGAAACCGGCCAGTGGGCGCTATGCCG
>QKJM01000756.1 GCA_003249315.1 Archangium sp. | reverse complement strand
GGCCAGGAACCACAAGGTTACTGGCTGGCTGGAGCCATCCTGGCGGATGGAATACTCGAGAGCACATTCAAGAGTTGGCGGGACGGACTGGGCAAGAGGCTGAACGCTGGCGAGATGATTGGCGCTCGAACCTGTGCGCAGGCGTGGGCGGCGAGCCGACAGGAGCCGCTGCGTGAGGCCCTCGGAGCGGTGTTGACAAAAGAGTCGGCTGGCAGGAAATGGCTGCCAAAGGTACTGGCTGGGGAATGGGGAGCGTGGGCGGGCCTCCGCATGAGAGGGTGCGATGAGAGCGCCATGGACTGGCTCCGTGAAGAGGCCGCCGCGGGGCAAGATATGGCGAAGACCAGGGTACTCTGGGGCGCCCATCCCATCTGGCCCATCACCACTCCACACCTCGCCATGTTGAGGCTCCTTCCCACGTTGCGGAGCAAGCTCGGCGCCAGATTGCAACTGCTCCTATCCATGAGTCCAACCAAGGAGGATTTCCTCAAGGCCGCGGTTCGCATCCTTGACATTCCAGAAGAAGACAGCGAGATGATTGATCTGGCACGGTATCTGGCACGGTATCTGGCCAGGGATTGGACGCGGGACTGGACGCGGGATCTGGTGCGAGATCTGGCACGGGATTGGGCTCGAGACTGGGCTCGGGACTCGGCGCTGGATCTGGCGCGGTATCTGGCACGGTATCTGGCGCTGGATTGGGCACGAGATTGGGCACGAGACTGGGCTCGAGATTGGGCTCGGGATTGGACGCGGTATCTGGCACAGTATCTGGCGCTGGACTCGGCGCTGGATTCGGCTCGGGATTGGGCTCGAGATTTGGCTCGAGATTGGAGGATTGAAGGTGTTCCTTCGTGGCTCATTGATCTCGCTGCCGTGGAAATGGCTTCCGTTGGCCGCGTTGGAGCACGAGCCGTGTTCGCTCATGCCAACGAGCTTCCTGTCCCCCACTTCCAGCTCTTCCAGGCAGCCAGCCGGGTGTCCTTGAATCCAACCTCCCCCACCATGGCTCTGGACGAGGCCGTGGCTCGCTACCCCACGAACGGCCACCCCTTGTGGCCGGCCCTGGCCCGCTACCTCGCGCGGCGCGACACGACCGCGGACCGAGCCCTGCTCGAGAATCTGATACAGCACCCGGAGAAGGCCGGCGACCCCGAGCTGACCCTGGGCCTCAAGTACTACGCCCGAGGCGATCTCGTCTTCGACGACGGCAGCGAGAAGACACTGGACGCACTCTGCGACGAACTCGGCCTCCCCCGCCTCCCGTACATCGAGGACATGCCCCCGGAACTCGAGGTGGACTGGGACGACCCCGACTGAAATAGGAACGCCCATGCGCCGATACCGCCATGTCCTGCCAGGGCTCCTGGCGCTGGCGCTCATGGCCTGTGGTCTGACGAAGGAACGAATCCAGCCGGAGACGCCTGCCGCCGAGGTGTGCGTCGACCTCCACGCCTCCGCTGAGGAGCTGTTCTTCGAGGCCGTCCGCTTGCACTCATCGGGGCTGATGGACGAGCGGCGCTGGACGAACCTGCTGGGCCAACTGGCGTGGGTGGACGAGCACTATGGGCGGGACGAGGACCACGACGAGCAGCTCCGCCAGGTACTCCGCCTTGCGCTCCTGCACAACCGGCGCGCGCTGAAGCAGGCTGGGTACGACGATGTAATCCGGGCGGAAGAGTTCAGGGCCTATGCCCGAACGCTCCACCGAGAGGGCGTACGTGCCGCGCAGCTACACGCCGAAGGGGTGATCCTCATTTCCGGCATGTTGGGCTTCCCCACCAGTCGAGAGGAAGCGGTGCTGATGGTGGCGGTGCCGGTGGGTGGGCATGTGGTGGTGAAGCTGGGGCGCGTCGCCCTCAAGCGGGCCGCCTTCCTCCTGCGCCGCATGCGTACGGCGGACGAGGTGCTGGACGGGGCGCGTAAGCTGGGCTTCTCGCCCGTGTACACCGCCACCGAGGCCGAGCTACGGGCCACGGCAGGAGAAGCCGCTGTCGAGGCCGCGAAACTCCCGCGAGCGCACGTTGGAGCCTCCAACGGACGAGGCCGAGGGCTCCACAACCCTTGGAATCCCTCCCATCGGAATGACAACTGCACGGCCTGCGTCGCCAGCGTCATCCGCAACTCCCTCGAGGGAACCGCGCTCCTCAGCCCCAACCCACCGCCAGGTCACTACGCCATCTTCACCCGGTGGGGCGGTGGCGAATACCAGCATGTGGTATACGGTCGTGTGACACCCACGGGCCGCATCATCGTTTTCGACCCACAGTCCATGGAGCATATGACGTTCCCGGAATTGCTCGAACGCCATGGCCGAGCGAGGCCCCACCTCATGGAGGCACGATGAGCGACGGACCCTACCTCTGTGAGTACTGCGGTCGAGGCTCCGTGAGCAAGGAGCGATGCTCCCACTGCGGCCGGGACATCTCCGACATGGTCAACCAACCGCTGCGATTCAGGCCCCCCGCCATCGGCAAGCTCACCCTGCGCATCCAAGACATGAGCCATGCCTCCGAATCCTGGAAGGCCCTCGCCGGGTTGTGGGACTGGCTGGAACGCAACACCAACCTGCGCCTGTGGCCCAGCCAGATGGCGAAGTTCCCCCCCTCTGGAGACGTCCTGGAGCTGTACGCCTCGAGCATCGAGTTGAATGAAGTCAAGGAGAAACTCCCAGGGCTCTTCACCTTCGAGTTCCAAGAGCTGCCCTGGACGAAGATTCCCCACCTCCCCAAGGACAATCCCGGAGACTCCTAGGAGGCTCCCGCCCCCCCCCCCCCACACGTAGGGGCGTGAGTGGTAGCATTCAGCCTTCACTCTCCTGGAGGATTCGATGCACCTGCGCCACCTCGCCGCCTGCCTTGCCCTCTTTCTTTCGGCTTCCGCCTTCGCACTCAGC
>QKJM01000755.1 GCA_003249315.1 Archangium sp. | reverse complement strand
GGCACCCTGGAAGGACTGGACGGCGGGGCGCGGGAAGTCGGTGGGCAACTCCAGGGACTGCGGCACTCCGGCCAGGTACTGCTTCCACCAGTCGAGCTGGTTGCGCAGGGCCTCTCCCTGCAACCAGGAGCGCTGCCACACCGCATAATCCGCGTACTGCACGGGTAGCTCGGGCAGGGGTGAGGGCTGGCCGGCGGTGAAGGCGAGGTACAGGGCGGCCATCTCGCGCACCAGCACTCCCATGGACCAGCCATCGGAGACGATGTGGTGCATCGTCAGCAGCAGCATGTGCTGTTGCTCTCCCATCCGCAGCAGGGTGGCCCGCAACAGCGGTCCACGCGCCAGATCGAAGGGACGAGCAGCGTCCTCGGCGGTGAGCCGGTGTGCCTCCGTCTCGCGATCCTCCCTCGCGGTGAGTTCAATGAGCGCCAGTTGCACGGGCACCGCGGGCTGGATGATCTGGACGGGCGCGTCGCTCTCCTCGCGGAAGGTGGTGCGCAGCGACTCGTGGCGGCGCACCAGCTCGGAGAAGGCGCGCTCGAGCGCGGAGGCGTCCAGAGGGCCGTCCAGCTTCAACACCACCTGGATGTTGTACGACGCGCTACCGGGCTCGAGCTGGTCGAGGAACCACAGCCGCTGCTGCGCGAAGGAGAGCTGCGCCGTCTCACCCGTCCGCTCCCTGCGAGTGATCGCGGGAACCGTAGCGCGCGCCTCCCTCTTCTGCAGTTGCTTCGCCAGCAGTGCGCGCTTCTCGGGAGACAACGATGCGAGCTTCTTCTTGATGTCGGTCATGGATGACTCTTGCTCTGCTGCGAGTCGACGTTAGGCGCTGGCCCGGCTCTCGCCCGGAGTCGTGTCGGCGATGAGCTGGCCGGACTCCAACTGGAGGATGCGGTCCGCGAGGTGGAAGTAACGGTCGTCGTGGCTGATGACGAGCACCGTCTTCCCCCTGCCTCGCAGGTCCGGGAGGAGCTCCTTGTAGAAGACCTCCTTGAACATTGGATCCTGATCCGCGGCCCACTCGTCGAACAGGTAGACCGGACGGTCCTCCAGGTAGGCCGTGAGCAGCGCCAGGCGCTTGCGCTGCCCCTGCGAGAGCGCGGTGTTCGACAATCCTCCCTGCTCGTCGATCCGCACCTTCTGCTCCAGGTGGAGCCGCTCCAGGTACTGTCGCGCCTGCTGCATCAACTCGGGGGAGGCGAGCCCCAGCAGGCGCTCGAACAGGAAGAAGTCGAAGAAGACGGCGGAGAAGTACTGGCGGTAGTCATCCAGCTCCTCCGGTTGTACCCGCCGGCCGTCCACGCGGATCTCCCCGCCCTCGGGCGAGTAGAGGCCCGTCATCAGCTTGGCGAGCGTCGTCTTTCCGCTGCCATTGCCGCCGATGAGGAAGATCAGCTCTCCTCGGTTCAGCGACGTGGAAATGGGGCCGAGCGTGAACTTCTCGTCGTCCCGCTCGTGCCGGTAGGTGTGGGTGAGGCCCACGAGTTCGATCTTCTCGAACGAGCGCGGGCGCTCCGTCGCCCCGGCGGGCAGGGCCTTCTCCACCGTGGTCTCCGGCACCAGCTTGAGCCCGAGCTGCTCGAGATGGGCCAGGGCCACGTTGCCTCGGCTCAGGTGGGGCATCATGGAGGTGATGCTGTTGATCGGCTGCTGCAGGTACAGCAGCAACAGGATCGAGCCGTGCAGCACGGGCGCGGGCAGGTCGGTGAGTCGGGGCACCAAGAAGAGAAACAGCCCGATCACGAACATGAAGGCGAACATCCCCCAACCATTGGCCAGGGCGAAGAGGGTGTCGCTCCGCAGGAAGTGCTCGCGCACCCGCTGGACGGTGGGCTGCAGATCTCCATCGATGAACTCACGGCGGCGGTCTCGGTTGAGCCGCAGCTCCTTCGCACCGTTGGTCAGCGCGAAGAAGCACTTCATGAGCAGGCCGTTCTGCTCGCGCGCGAGGTGCTGGTGCTTCGTCGCCACGGAAGCGGGGATTGCGTACAGCAACTGCCCCACCACGATGAACCCGATCAACGCCAGACACGTGGGCCAGGACAGCCACATCATGTAGCCCAGCGAGCCCACGATGACGGCCGAGCTGATGAACATCTCGGGCAGCATGCTCATGCCCATGCTGAGGATGAGGATGTCCTGCCCCAGCGAGGTGTGCGCGCGGTGGGCGCCCGCCTCTTCCAGCGTGCGCAGTGAGGCGGCGATCAGGTGTCGGCTGAGCCGCAGGCGCAGATCCATCAGGATGCCCTGCTGGAGTCTGGTGAGCAGAATCTGCGAGGTGATTCGCGTCACCAGCGCCGCCAGGGCAATGCCCGCGAAGGCAATGGCCAGCCCGGACTGTGCGGAATCACTCTGCGTCAGGGCCTGGTTGATGAGCCCGAGCAGCATCGCGCTGCTCGCACCGGACAAGGCTCCGAAGAGGATGGTGAGCAGGGCCAGCCTCCGCGAGGTGCGCAGGAGGAGCAGGAACAGCCTCATGGTGTGCCTTCGGGAGTAGGAGAGGTGGTGGGGGCAGGGGCGGGCCGAGAGGCCGGCCCGCGTCGCGGGTCGTTACTCATTGGCCGCGTTCTTCGTTCCATCCGAGCCGTCATCAACGAGGTCGTCGACCATCTGATCCAACTCGTCGGCGTCCACCCGTTGTGCCAGTTCTTCCAGTACGAGCAGGGTCATCCCCTCGACAGTGGGCTGACTGAAGAGCTCGCGCAGCGGCAGCTCCACCTGGAACTCAGCGCGGACGCGGGCAACGAGCTGTGTGGCCAGCAGCGAGTGGCCGCCAATGGAGAAGAAGTCGTCGTGGACACCGACGCGATCGACTCGGAGCGCCTCGGCCCACAAATCCGCGATCTGTTGCTCGAACTCGTCCCGGGGAGCGACGAAGGGAGAGGAGTCAGGGCGG
>QKJM01000208.1 GCA_003249315.1 Archangium sp. | reverse complement strand
GACTGGGAGGAGGGGCGAGGGAAGTCGGTGGGCAGCTCCAGGGCATGAGGAGCGCCGGAGAGGTGCTTTTTCCACCAGTCGAGCTGGGCAGAGAGGGCCTCTCCCCGCAGCCAGTCGCGTTGCCAGACGGCGTAATCCGCGTACTGCACGGGCAGCGCGGGGAGGGGAGAGGGCTGGCCGGCGGAGAAGGCCTGGTAGAGGGCCGCCACCTCGCGGACCAGCACGCCCATGGACCAGCCATCGGAGACGATGTGGTGCATGGTCATGAGCAGGACGTGATGGTGCTCGTCCAGGCGCAGCAGGGTGGTGCGCAGCAGCGGGCCACGTGTCAGCTCGAAGGGGCGGGCGGCCTCCTCGGCGGCGAGTCGGCGAGCCTCTGCTTCGCGCTCGGCCTCGGGCAGGGCACTCAGGTCTATCCGCGTGAGCGGCAGCTCGGCGGAGGGATGGATGAGCTGGACAGCGGTGCCGTTGTCGGCCCCGAAGGTGGTGCGCAGGGACTCATGGCGGCGCACCAACTCGGAGAAGGCGCGCTGGAGGGCGGAAGCGTCCAGGGTGCCCACGAGGCGCAGGGCCGTGGGGATGTTGTACTGGGTGCTGCCGGGCTCGAGCTGATCGAGGAACCACAGGCGTTGCTGCGCGAAGGACAGCGGCAGGTGGCCGTCGCGAGGCACCGGACGGAGCTCGGGTGGCGCGGACTCGCTGCCACCGGCAAGACAGGCCGAGTCCACCTCGAGAGCGAGTTGCAGGAGGGTGGGGGCCTCGAAGAGTGCGCGCAGGGGCAACTCCACGTGGAAGGTGGCGCGCAGACGAGAGACGAGCTGTGTGGCGAGCAGCGAGTGTCCGCCAAGAGAGAAGAAGTCGTCGTGGAGGCCCACCTGCTCGACGCGGAGGAGCTCGGCCCAGAGGGAGGCGAGCTGTTGCTGGGTGGGAGTGGAAGGAGCGACGAAGGGGTGAGAGGAGGAGAGGAGGGAGGAGGAGTCGGGAGCGGGGAGGGCCTTCCTGTCCACCTTGCCGTTGGGAGAGAGGGGAAGGGCCTCCAAGGAGACGAAGGAGGAGGGCACCATGTACTCGGGCAGGCGCAGCTTGAGGAAGGAGCGCAGCGAGTCGACGTCGAGGGAGTGGCCCTGGGAGGGGACGACATAGGCGACGAGGCGCTTGTCGCCGGTCTCGTCCTGGCGCACGAGGGTGGTGACTTCCTGAACCGAGGGGTGGAGGGAGAGGGTGGTCTCCACCTCGCCCAGCTCGATGCGGAAGCCGCGCAGCTTCACCTGGGTGTCGAGGCGGCCGAGGAAATCGAGACGGCCATCGGGCAGCCAGCGGGCGAGGTCTCCAGAGCGGTACATGCGGGCACCGGGCTCGTCGGAGAAGGGGTCAGGGAGGAAGCGCTCAGCGGAGAGCTCTGGGCGGTGGAGGTAGCCCCAGGCGAGGCCGTCACCGCCGACGAAGAGCTCACCGGGAGCGCCGAGGGGAACGGGGCGGAGGGAGGAGTCGAGGAGGTAGACGGTGGTGTTGGAGTGAGGGCGACCGAGGGGAACGGAGGGGCCGACGTCCTCGGGACGGGAGAGGAGGCTGCTGCTGGTGAAGGTGGTGCTCTCGGTGGGGCCGTAGCAGGCGACGACGTGGGCGCCGCGCGCGAGGAGGGCGCGCATGCGGGAGGGGTTGAGGACGTCGCCGCCGGTGAGGATGCGGGGAATGGAGGCGAGGACGTCCGGGAAGGAGAGGGCCATCTGCTCGAAGAGGGCCGTGGTGTGCCAGAGGGTGGTGACGCCGTGGTGCTGGGTTGCGCGGGCAATCTCCTCGAAGGAGAGGGAGCCCTCGGGAGGGAGGACGAGGCGAGCGCCGTGGAGAAGGGCGCCCCAGACCTCGAAGGTGGAGGCGTCGAAGGCGAGAGGAGCCAGTTGGATGAAGACTTCGGAGGGGCCGAAGGAGGTGTAGCTGGCGCCGAGAAGGAGGCGGACGATGCCGCGGTGCTGAATCATCACGCCCTTGGGCCGGCCGGTGGAGCCGGAGGTGAACATGGCATAGGCCAGGTGAAGGGCGGAGACGGGGACGGAGGGGGAGTGGGAGGGGAGGGAGGAGAAGGAGTGGCGCTCGGTGTCGAGGCAGAGGACGCGAGCGGAGTGAGGAGGGAGGTTGTGCAGGAGGTGGCTGTGGGCCAGCAGCACCTGAGGCTGGCAGTCCTCGAGGATGAGGGAGAAGCGCTCCCGGGGGTAGGAGGGGTCGAGGGGAACGTAGGCGGCGCCAGCCTTGAGGGTGGCGAGCATGGAGACGATGACGTCGAAGGAGCGGCCGAGGCAGAGGGCGACGAGGGAATGGGGGCCGACGCCGAGGGAGAGGAGGTGGTGTGCGAGCTGGTTGGAGAGCTCGTCGAGCTGGCGGTAGGAGAGGTGCTGGTGCTCGGAGACGAGGGCGATGGCGTCAGGGGTACGGCGGGCCTGGGCCTCGAAGAGGTGGTGGACGCAGGCGTCGCGGGGGTAGTCGACGCGGGTGTCGTTGAAGTCCACCAGGAGCTGGCGGCGCTCGGCCTCGGGGAGGATGGGAAGCGCGGACAGCAGGGTGTCGGGATTGTCGAGCGCTCCCTCCAGCAACACCTGGAGATAGGAGAGGAGACGGCGGGCCGTGTCCTCTCGGAACAGATCGGTGTTGTATTCGAGCTGCGCCTGGAGACCGGAGGGCGAGTCCGCCAGGGAGAGGGAGAGGTCGAACTTGGCCGTGCGGCTCTCCATCTCCAGAGGACGGATGGAGAGGGCGGCGTTGTCGGCGGCGCCGGAGTCCAGGGGCGCATTCTGGAGCGCGAACATCACCTGGAAGATGGGCGCACGGCTGGGATCTCGCTGGGGCTGGAGTTCCTCGACGAGCTTCTCGAAGGGAACGTCCTGGTGGGCATATGCGCCCAGGGTGGACTCGCGCACCTGCCGCAGGAGCTGGCGGAAGGAGGTACCCGGCTCCAGGCGCGAGCGCAGGGCGAGGGTGTTGACGAAGAAGCCGATGAGGCCTTCGAGCTCGGAGAAGCGGCGGCCGGCGATGGGAGAGCCGACGACGATGTCATCCTGGCCGGAGTAGCGGGCCAGCAACGTCTGGAAGGTGGCCAGCAAGGCCATGAAAGGGGTGATGCCCTCCTGTTGGCAGAGGGCCGCGAGGGACTCGGAGAGGGCCTTGGGCAGGCGCCGCTCCACCACGCCTCCGTGGAAGGTCTGGACGGAGGGACGAGGGAAGTCGGTGGGCAGCTCCAAGGCGTGAGATGCACCGGACAGGTGCTGCTTCCACCAGTCGAGTTGCGAGTCGAGGGACTCTCCCCGCAGCCAGGAGCGCTGCCAGACGGCGTAGTCCGCGTACTGCAGGGACAGCTCGGGCAGGGGCGAAGGCTGGCCCGCCGAGAAAGCGAGGTACAGGGCGCCCATCTCCCGTACCAGTACACCCATGGACCAGCCGTCGGAGACGATGTGGTGCATGGTCATGAGCAGGACGTGATGGTGCTCGTCCATGCGCAGCAGGGTGGTGCGCAGCAGCGGGCCACGCGTCAGCTCGAAGGGACGGGCGGCCTCCTCGGCGGCGAGCCGGCGAGCCTCGGTCTCGCGCTTGGCCTCGGGCAGGGTGCTCAGGTCCACCTGCGTCAGCGGCAGCTCGGCGGCGGGATGGATGACCTGGATGGCGATGCCATTGTCGTCACGGAAGGAGGTGCGCAGCGCTTCGTGGCGGCGCATCAGCTCCGAGAAGGCGCGCTGGAGCGCCGAGGTGTCCAGGGGACCCTCCAGGCGTAGCGCGGCGGGCATGTTGTAGTGGGTGCTGCCCGGCTCGAGCTGATCGAGGAACCACAGGCGCTGCTGGGCGAAGGACAGAGGCAGGTGGCCTTCGCGAGGCACCGCGCGCAGCGGGGGCAGCTCGGAATCCCCTCCCAGGGCGGACTCGATGCGGAAGGCGAGCTGCTGGAGGGAGGAAGCCTCGAAGAGTGTACGCAGCGGCAGCTCCACCTTGAAGGTGGAGCGGATTCGGGAGACGAGCTGTGTGGCCAGCAGCGAGTGGCCGCCAATGGAGAAGAAGTCGTCGTTGAGGCCGACGCGATCGACTCGGAGCACGTCTGCCCAGAGCGCGGCGAGCTTCTGCTCGACGGGGGTGCTCGGCGCGATGAAGGGGACGGAGTCCGGGCGGGAGTCGGGAGCAGGGAGGGCCTTGCGATCGACCTTTGCGTTGGGGGTGAGAGGGAAGGAGTCCAGGCGGAGGAGGGCCGAGGGGACCATGAACTCCGGGAGCCTGGAGAGGAGGAAGGAGCGGAGAGAGGAAATGTCGAGGGAGGAGTCGGCGGTGACGTAGCCAACGAGGCGCTTGTCACCGGGGACGTCCTCGCGAGCCAAGGCGACGGCCTCGCGGACGCCAGGGAAGGAGAGGAGAGCGGACTCCACCTCGGCGAGCTCAATCCGGAAGCCACGGACCTTCACCTGGAAGTCGGCGCGGCCGAGGAACTCGAGGACACCGTCGGGACGCCAGCGGGCGAGGTCACCGGTGCGGTACATGCGAGAGCCGGGCTCGGGGGAGAAGGGGTCGGGGAGGAAGCGCTCTGCGGTGAGGTGAGGGCTACGGAGGTAGCCGCGAGCGAGGCCGTCACCGGAGATGAAGAGCTCGCCAGGAGAGCCGGGAGGTACGGGCTGGAGGAAGGAGTCGAGGAGGTAGACGCGGGTGTGAGGGAGGGGAGAGCCGATGGGGACGGAGGAGGGCACCTGAGAGGGCGCCGACATGCGGAAGCAGGAGGTGAAGAGGGTGCCCTCGGTAGGCCCGTAGCAGGCGGTGACGGGGAGGTGGAGGGAGTCGAGGACCTTGCGGACGTGGGGAGGGGAGACGACGTCGCCGCCGGTGAGGAGCTGGCGTACGGGACGGAGGCCCTCGAGGTGGGAGTCGACGGCCTGGGAGAAGAGGCCAGCGGTGAGGTGGAGGGTGGAGACGGAGTGACGGGAGAGGACCTGGCAGAGGAGGTCCAGGTCACTGGGAGAGGCGTCGTGGGGGAAGAGGACGAGACGAGCGCCGTTGAGGAGGGGGCCCCAGACTTCGAGGGTGGAGGCGTCGAAGGAGATGGGGGCGATGAGGAGGAAGGAGTGAGAGGAGGAGAGCTCTGCGTAGGAGACGTCGAGGACGGTGCGAAGGACGGAGTGGTGGTGGATGCAGACGCCCTTGGGGCGGCCGGTGGAGCCGGAGGTGAAGTCGATGTAGGCGAGGTTGAGGGGAGAGAGGGGGACGGAGGGAGAGGAAGAGGGGAAGGAGGAGGAGTCCTCCATGTCCACGAGGAGGGAGGGAGTGGAGCCGGAGGGGAGGGAGGGAAGGAGGGAGGAGGAGGTGAGGAGGAGGACGGGCTGAGCGTCCTCGAGCATGAGGGAGAGGCGCTCGGGGGGGGAGGAGGTGTCGAGGGGGACGTAGGCGGCGCCAGCCTTGAGGATGGCAAGGAGGGAGATGATGAGCTGAGGGGTGCGCTCGAGGGCGAGGGCGACGTGGGAGTCAGGCCGGACGCCGCGGGAGAGGAGCAGGTGGGCGAGCTGGTTGGAGAGGGAGTCGAGCTGGGAGTAGGTGAAGCGGGAGTCGCCGGACTCGAGGGCGATGGCGTCGGGGGAGGAAGCGACGACGCGAGAGAAGACCTCGGGGATGGTGGAGCCGCGAGGGTAGGAGGAGGAAGGGCCGGCCCAGTCGACGAGGAGGGTGCGCAGCTCGTCCTCGGAGACGAGGGGAAGCAGCCGGAAGGGACGCTCGGGCTGGGAGAGGAGCGTCTGGAGGAAGGAGACGTAGTAGCGAGCGAGGCGCTGGGCGGTCTCCGGGCGGAAGAGGGCGGTGTTGTAGACGAGGGTGCCGGAGAAGCCGCTGTCGGACTCGGCCAGGTTCAGCTCCAGCTCGAACCTGGCGATGTCGTGCTTGGGCGGTAGGGGCTGGATGGAGAGGCCCATGCCCGAGAGAGGCTGGACGGGCGCGTTCTGGAGGGCGAAGAGGACCTGGAAGAGCGGGGTACGGCCCAGGTTGCGCTGGGGCTGCAGCTCCTCGACGAGCTTCTCGAAGGGAACGTCCTGGTGGGCGAAGGCCCCGAGAGTGGACTCGCGCACCTGCTTCAGAAGCTGGCGGAAGGTGGTATCCGCCTGCATGCGCGAGCGCAGGGCCAGGGTGTTGACGAAGAAGCCAAGGAGCCCTTCCAGCTCGGCGAAGCGACGGCCGGCGATGGGCGAGCCGACGACGATGTCGTCCTGGCCGGAGTAGCGGGCCAGCAGGGCCTGGAAGGCACCCAGCAGGGCCATGAAGGGGGTGACTCCTTCCTGCTGGCAGAGGTCGCGCAGCGAGCGCGAGAGCTGCTCGGGGAGTTGAAGCGGAACGGCGGCGCCCTGGAAGGACTGGACGGAGGGGCGCGGGAAGTCGGTGGGCAGCTCCAGCGCGTGAGGAGCGCCGCCAAGGTGCTGCCTCCACCAGTCGAGCTGGTCGCGCAGGGTCTCTCCCTGCAACCAGGAGCGCTGCCACACCGCATAATCCGCGTACTGCACGGGCAGCTCGGGCAGGGGCGAGGGCTGGTCGGCGGTGAAGGCGAGGTACAGGGCGGTCATCTCCCTCACCAGCACGCCCACGGACCAGCCGTCGGAGACGATGTGGTGCATCGTCAGCAGCAGTACGTGCTGCTTCTCACCCAGCCGCAGCAGGGTGGCCCGCACCAGGGGTCCTTTCCCCAGATCGAACGGACGCTGGGCCTCCTCGGTGATGAGGCGGTGCAGCTCGGCCTCCTGCTCGGTGGGGGGCAGGTTCTCCAACTCCACCACGGGCAGCGGGAAGCTCGATGGGAGCTGAATGACCTGGACGGCCGTGCCCACCCGGGACTCGAAGGTGGTGCGCAGCGACTCGTGGCGTTGCAGGAGCGCGCCGAAGCTCCTCTGCAGGGCGGCCACGTCCAGGGCTCCCTCCATGCGCAGGGCGGCGGGAATGTTGTAGGCGGCGCTGCCGGGCTCGAGCTGGTCGAGGAACCACAGCCGCTGCTGGGAGAAGGAGAGCGGGAGCTCGCCGTCTCGGGGCGCGGGCCTCAAGGGTGGCGCCTGGGGGGCGGGGTGGTCCTGACGCCCAGCGTCGATGTGCGCGGCGAGCGCGGCGATGGTGGGACCCTCGAAGAGGACCTGGAGGGGCACCTCCACGTCGAAGGTGGCGCGCACGCGGGAGAGCACCTGCGTGGCCAGCAGCGAGTGGCCGCCCAGCTCGAAGAAGTCATCCTCGACGCCCACCCGCGGGCAGGCCAGCACCTCGGCCCACAGGGTAGCGAGCTGCTGCTCGGTGGCCGTGCGGGGCTCGACGTAGGTGCTGCGTGGCGTCGCCGCCTCGGGCGCGGGCAGGGCCCTCCTGTCCACCTTGCCGTTGGGGCTCAGCGGGAGCTGATCGAGCGTGACGAAGGCGGAGGGCACCATGTACTCGGGCAGCCGCTTCTGCAGCATGGCGCGTAGCTCGTCGGCCTTGGGCGCCTCGTCCTCGGAGGTGAGGTACGCCACCAGGCGCTTGTCTCCGGGGATGTCCTCGCGCACCACCACCACGGCCTGCTCCACCGCAAGGTGTCGCAGCAGGTGGGTCTCGATCTCTCCCGTCTCGATCCGGAAGCCACGCACCTTCACCTGGGCGTCGGTGCGGCCGAGGAACTCGAGCTGGCCGTCGGGGCGGTATCGCACCAGATCTCCGGTGCGGTAGAGCCGGCCGCCGGGCTCCTGTCCGAACGGATCCGGCACGAAGCGCTCGGCCGTCAGGTCCGGTTGACGCAGGTAGCCGCGGGCCAGGCCCACGCTGCTCACGTACAGCTCGCCAGGCACGCCCACGGGGACGGGCTGGAGGTGGGCGTCCAGCGCGTAGAGGCGCACGTTGGGAAGCGGGCGGCCGATGGGAGGCCGCTGCCCGTCTGGCATGCACACCGCGAGGGATGCGCAGACGGTGACCTCCGTGGGCCCGTAGGCGTTGATGAAGCGACGGGAGCCGTTGGCCCAGCGAGCCAGGACCTCGGGGGGACAGGCCTCGCCAGCGGAGATGAGCACCGGCAGCAGCCCCGGCTCGTCCGCCGGCAGCACGGCCAGCAGGGAAGGAGGGAGGGTGGCGGTGGTGATGGACTGCTCGCGCAGCAACGTCAGCAGCTCGGGGCCGGGACGCAGGGACTCGCGAGAGGCCAGGCACAGCGTGGCGCCGGCGAGCAGGGTGACGGCGAACTCGGAGACGGAGGCGTCGAAGCTGAAGGAGGCGAACTGCAGCACGCGGCTGCCGGGCCGGACCTGGAAGGCGCTCGCCTGGGCCTGCGCGAGGTTGACGACGCCGCGGTGGGACACCTGTACGCCCTTGGGGGTACCGGTGGAGCCGGAGGTGAAGATGACGTAGGCGAGGTGCTCCGCGCGCGTGAGCGAGGGGAGATTGGTCTCGGGCTGGCTGGCCAGCATCGCCTCGTCCGTGTCGAAGCAGACGAGCAGCTCACCGGAGGACGGCAGCTCGTCGGCCAGCTCCTCGCGGGTGACGAGCAGCGAGCAGGAGGCCTGGCGCAGCATGAGGGCCAGGCGCTCGGTGGGGTACGACGGCTCGAGCGGAACCCAGGCGCCACCGGCCTTGAGGATGCCGAGCATCCCCACGACGAGCTCGAGGGAAGGCTCCATGCAGAGCCCGACGAGGACGTCCGGGCCGACGCTCAGCGAACGCAGGTAATGGGCGAGTTGGTTGGCGCGGGCGTTGAGCTGACGGTAGGTGAAGTGGGCGCCCTCGAAGGTGACGGCGATGGCGTCGGGCGAGCGCTCCACCTGGTCCTCGAAGAGCTGGTGGATGCAGGCGTCGGCGGGGTAGGGCGCGGCCGTGTCGTTCCACTCCACCAGGAGCTGGCGGCGCTCGGGCTCGGTGAGCAGGGGCAGCCGCTCCAGTGGTGTCTCGGGAGCAGCCGTCACGGCCTCCAGCAGCACGCACAGGTGGTCGACCATGCGCTCCACGGTGGCCTGCTCGTAGAGGTCCGCGTTGTACTCCAGAGTGCCGGTGAGGCCCTGGGGCGACTCGGAGAGCAGCAGCGAGAGATCGTGCTTGGCGGTGCCGGTGTGTGTCTCCAGCAGCTCGAAGGAGAGGCCCGGCAGCTCCAGGCTCGCGCTGGGAGTGTTCTGCAGGGTGAAGCTCACCTGGAAGAGGGGCGAGCGGCTGCGATCGCGCTGGGGCTGGAGCTTCTCCACCAGCTTCTCGAAGGGAACGTCCTGGTGGGCATAGGCGCCGAGCGAGTCCTCGCGCACCCGAGCCAGCAGCTCACGGAAGGAGCGGCGGCCCTCCAGGCGCGCGCGCAGCACCAGGGTGTTGATGAAGAAGCCGATGAGTCCCTCGGTCTCCGCGTGCCTCCGGCCGGCGATGGGGAAGCCGACGAGGAAGTCCTCCTGCCCGCTGTAACGGTGCAGCAGTACCTGGAAGGTGGCCAGCAGGGCCATGAAGGGGGTGACTCCCTCCTTCTGACAGAGCGACTCCAGGGCTCCGGAGAGGGCCTGGGGCAGGCGCACGGGCACCTGCGCGCCGCGGAAGGACTGCACGGGGGGCCGCGGCTTGTCGGTGGGCAGCTCCAGCGCGTGCGGCGCTCCCTCGAGCTGCTTCGTCCAGTACGCCAGCAGCTCCTCCAGCTTCTCTCCGCCCAGCCACTGCTGTTGCCAGGCGGCGAAGTCCACGTACTGCACCGACAGCTCCGGAAGCGGCGAGGGCTGCCCCTTCGCGAAGGCCTCGTACAGGGCGACCGCCTCGCGGATCAGCACGCCCATGGACCAGCCATCGGAGACGATGTGGTGCATGCATACCAGCAGCAGGTGCTCCGTCTCACCCAGCCGCAGCAGCCGCGTACGCAGCAGCGGCCCCGTCTCCAGGTTGAACGGCTGCCGGGCCTCCGCCTCGCACTGGCGCAGGGTCTCCGTCTGTCGCTCCTTCTCGGAGTGGCCCTCCAGCGAGGTGATGGGCAGCTCCCAGTGCGTGGGAGCCTGGATGCGCGCCAGGGGCTTGCCGGCCTCCTCCGCGAAGGTGGTGCGAAGCACCTCGTGTCGCCGGGCGATCTCCTCGAAGGAGCGGCGCAGGGCCTCGGCGTCCATCCGCCCCGAGATACGCACCACCGCCGGCATGTTGTAGGCGGCCTGACCCGGATCCATCCGATCCAACAGCCACAGCCGCTGCTGCGCGGAGGACAGGGGGAGGGCGCCGTCGCGCGGGGCCGGGGTCAGTGGTGGCACGGCGGGGGTGGCCTCGCGGGCTCGGACGCGCTCCGCGAGCCGGGAGACGGTGGCGGCTTCGAACAACTCCTGCACGGGCAGCTCCACGCCCAGCTTGCCGCGCAGGCTGGAGAGGAAGCGGAACCCAGTCACCGAGTTGCCGCCCAGATCGAAGAAGTTGTCGTGGATGCCCACGGGCTTCACGCCGAGCAGCTCGCTCCAGATGTCCGCCAGCGACTGCTCCAGCTCATCCCGCGGCGGCTCGAAGGCCACGGCCAGCTCGGGTCGTTGCCCGTCACCCGTCCGATCCTCCCTCGCCACGGGGGCCACGAGCCCGCCGCCTGACACCGGCTCGAGCCAGTACCGCTCGCGCTCGAAGGGGTAGGTGGG
Source organism: Archangium sp. (assembly GCA_003249315.1). GTDB lineage: Bacteria > Myxococcota > Myxococcia > Myxococcales > Myxococcaceae > QKJM01. The sequence continues at coordinate 327 of QKJM01000208.1, read as the reverse complement.
CAGGGACACGCGCAGCCGCTTCGCGTCGCCGCGCACGGCCTTCCAGTCCACGTCCACGCCGGCCTGCCAGGCCTTGCCCAGCGCCTCCAGCACCACGGGCACGTCCCGCTCGCGCTCCTGGGCATGGGGCAGCGTGGGGGCGACGACGACGCCTTGCGCGCGCTCCGGGTGCTGTAGCGCGAAGGTCGTCAGCGCATTGCCGGGCCCCACCTCCAGCACCAGCCGATCCGGCTGCTTCAGCACCTGCTCCACGCACTGTGAGAAGCGAACGGCACCGAGCAGGTGCCGCGCCCAGTACTCGGGAGACATGGCCTCCGCCGCCTCCAG
>QKJM01000424.1 GCA_003249315.1 Archangium sp. | reverse complement strand
GGGCCTGGCCCAGCGGATTGTCGCGGGCGAGGTGCCGGACGTGCTCCAGGGCAAGAAGGTGCTGGCGTTGGACCTGGCCGGCGTCGTCGGCGGCTCGAAGTTCCGCGGCGAGTTCGAGGAGCGCTTCAAGGGATTGATGGACGAGATTCGCGAGCTCGAGGGCCAGATCATCCTCTTCATCGACGAGGTACACACCCTGGTGGGCGCCGGAGCGGGGGAGGGGGCGGTGGACGCCTCCAACATGCTCAAGCCGGCGCTGGCGCGCGGCGAGCTGCAGTGCCTGGGCGCCACCACCCTGGACGAGCACCGCAAGCACATCGAGAAGGACGCCGCGCTCGAGCGCCGCTTCCAGCCGGTGATGGTGGCCGAGCCCACGCAGGAGCAGGCCATCGACATCCTCCGCGGGCTGCGCGACGCCTACGAGGCGCACCACCGGGTGAAGATATCCGACGCGGCGCTCACCGCGGCGGTCGAGTTGTCAGACAAGTACATCAGCGACCGCTTCCTGCCGGACAAGGCGATCGACTTGATGGACGAGGCGGCGGCGATGGTGCGGCTGGGGGCGCGCATCGAGCCGGACCGGATGAAGGGCATGGAGGAGCGGCTGACGCGGAAGGAGAAGGACAAGGACGCGGCGGTGGCCGCGGAGCACTACGAGGAGGCGGGACGGCTCAAGCGCGAAATCGAGGCGCTGCGCGCGGAGCTGGACGGGCTGCGCATGCAGTGGCAGCACGCCAAGGGCGTGGCCGAGCCCACGGTGACGCCGGAGTCCATCGCCACGGTGGTGAGCGAGTGGACGGGCATCCCGGCGAAGAAGCTGCGGCAGGAGGAGTCGCAGCGGCTGCTGGAGATGGAGCAGACGCTGCGGCAGCGGGTGGTGGGGCAGGAGGAGGCGCTGCGGGTCCTCTCCGAGGCGGTGCGCCGGGCGCGCGCAGGCCTGAAGGACCCCAACAGGCCCATCGGCTCGTTCATCTTCCTGGGGCCCACGGGGGTGGGGAAGACGGAGACGGCGCGGGCGCTGGCCGAGTACCTCTTCAACGACGAGCAGGCGATGCTGCGCTTCGACATGTCGGAGTACCTGGAGCGGCACACGGTGAGCCGGCTGATCGGCGCGCCCCCCGGCTACGTGGGCTACGAGGAGGCCGGGCGCCTCACCGAGGCGGTGCGGCGGCGGCCCTACTCGGTGCTGCTGTTCGACGAAATCGAGAAGGCCCACCCGGATGTCTTCAACCTGCTGCTGCAGATCATGGACGACGGGCGGCTGACGGACTCGCGCGGGAGGACGGTGGACTTCAAGAACACCGTCATCATCATGACGTCCAACCTGGGGGCCGAGCAGCTCGGCTACCGGGGCTCGCTGGGCTTCCGTCCCACGGACAACGTGGAGGCGGAGAGCGCGCGGGTGGCCTCCACGGTGATGGACGCGCTGCGAGTCCACTTCCGGCCGGAGTTCCTCAATCGGATCGATGAAATCGTCGTCTTCCACCCGCTGACGCAGGAGCAACTGGGCCTCATCGTGGACGCGATGCTGGAGACCACGCGGCGCAAGCTGAGGGGACAGAACGTGACGCTGGAGGTGCGCGAGGAGGCGAAGCGGGCGCTGGCGCAGCGGGGGTTCGATCCGAAGTTCGGCGCGAGGCCGCTGCGGAGGGTGATTCAGCGCGAGCTGGAGACGGAGCTCAGCCGGATGCTGCTGCGAGGCGAGCTGCGCGAGGGCGAGAAGGTGGTGGTGGGCTTCATGGACGAGCGTTTCACCTTCGACGTGGAGGGCAGGCAGCCCTCTCCGGAGCTGCCTTCGCCACAGGTGCAGTGAGGGATTGCTGTGAGGCTCCGTGGGGCAGGGGGTCGGCTGGCCATATCCGAAATCATACGCTGAGCAGCCGGGCAGGCCTCCTCGGGCGAAGAAGCGACAGGCCCGGTCCGATTCGGGTTGCTACCACGCAGTCTCTCCCACCATGTAGGGAGATGGACTGGAAACCACGGATTCACGAAGGGGGCAGCAGGCCGCCCGAGGTCGACGAGTTCGTCCGCGAGCTGAGAGAGCGGTTCGGTCGCCACGCGGGGAGGAAGTTGCTGCTGGGGCTGGGGGTGGTGCTGCTGGTGACGGCGGCCCTCACCAGCTACGCCCAGGTCGAGCCGGACGAGGTGGGCGTCGTGCTGCGGCTCGGCCGATACTCGGAGACGGTGGGCCCGGGGCCGCACTTCCGCCTGCCCTTCGGAATCGACCGGCTCATCAAGGTGCCCGTCCAGCGGCAGCTCAAGATGGAGTTCGGCTTCCGGACGGCCAGCTCGGGGATGCGCTCCACCTACGTTGAAGGAGACCGGGAGGCGCGCCGCGAGTCGATGATGCTCACCGGAGACCTCAACGTCGCGGTGGTGGAGTGGATCGTCCAGTACAAGGTGAAGGACCCGGTGCAGTACCTCTTCCGCGTCAAGAGCGTGGATGACACGCTGCACGACATCGCCGAGGCCTCGATGCGAATCGTGGTGGGAGACCACTCGGTCAACGAGGTGCTCACCACCGGGCGTACGGCCATCGCCGCGCGCTCCAAGGAACTGCTCCAGGAGCTGGCGGACCGCTACCAGACGGGGGTGGACATCCAGCAGGTGGTGCTCCAGGACGTGAACCCGCCGGATCCGGTGAAGCCCTCCTTCAACGAGGTGAACCAGGCCATCCAGGAGAAGGAGCGGATGATCAACGAGGCGTTCGCGGAGCTGAACCGGGCCATTCCTCGCGCCCGGGGCGAGGCGGAGCAGGCCATCCGCAGCGCCGAGGGCTACGCGATTGAACGGGTGAACCGGGCGCAGGGCGAGGGAGGGCGCTTCATCGCCATCCATGACGAGTACCGCCGCGCGCCGGACGTGATGCGCCGCCGGATGTACCTGGAGACGGTCTCCAAGGTGCTGCAGAAGGCGGGGCGGAAGCTGATCCTGGACGAGAACGCGAAGAACATCACCCCGCTGCTCCGGATGGACGGAGAGGCGGACCTGCTGCCGGCGGTGGGGGCGGCCGCTCAGTCGGTCGAGGCACCCACCAGCCCGGTCCGGGGAGGGAAGCGATGAGCCGCGTGGTATGGATGGGCCTGGTGCTGGCGGTGACGGCGGTGGTGGTGGGCTTCGCCAGCATCTACACCCTGGACGAGACCGAGCAGGCGGTCATCACCCGCTTCGGCGAGCCGCGGGGCAAGGCGGTGACCGAGCCGGGCCTGCACTTCAAGGCCCCCTTCGTGGACCGGGTGAACCGCTTCGACAAGCGGTGGCAGCCGTGGCGGGGAGACCCCAACCAGATTCCCACCCGGGACAAGAAGTACATCTGGGTGGATACCTTCGCGCGCTGGCGCATCGTGGATCCGCTCCAGTTCTTCCAGCGGATGAGGGACGAGCGCAACGCCCTCTCCCGGCTGAGCGACATCATCGACGGCGAGACGCGCAACACCATCGCCTCCTTCAACCTGATTGAAGCGGTGCGCGCCTCCAACCGCGCCTTCGAGGACGAGGAGTACGCGCAGACGGAGCGGCAGGAGGCGCTGGAGACGGTGGAGCACGGGAGGGATCGGCTCACCCGCCACATCCTCGAGCGCGCCGCCGAGGTGGTGAAGGACTTCGGCGTGGAGCTGGTGGACGTGCAGATTCGCCGAATCAACTACGTGGACGAGGTCCAGGTGAAGGTCTTCGAGCGCATGATTTCGGAGCGGAAGCGCATTGCCGAGCGCTCGCGCTCGGAGGGAATGGGCCGTTCGGCGGAGATCCGCGGGCAGATGGAGCGGGAGCTGAAGACGATCCGCTCCGAGGCCTACCGGAAGGTGCAGGAGATTCAGGGCAAGGCGGACGCGGAGGCGGCGCGCATCTACGCCGAGGCCTACGGGAGGGACCCGGAGTTCTTCCAGTACCTGCGCACCCTGGAGGCCTACTCCGAGGGGGTGGACAGGTCCACCTCCTTCATCCTCGGCACGGACACCGACTTCTACCGCTACCTGCGCAGCTCCGGCCGGCAATGAGCCTCGGGTGGGGGCTCCGGGCGGGAGGACGGGACCGGACACCCTCACCCCAGCCCTCTCCCAGAGGGAGAGGGGGCATGCACGGTGTCCTCCTGGTTGCTCAGTGGAGGTGTCGTTCCGGGAGGGGAGGGTCGAGCTCCACCGGCTTCAGCTCGTCCGCCGGGTGGAAGTTCATTACCTGCGCGTAGAAGCTCAGCTCCGCTTCCAGCGCTCGTCGGATGCTCTCCGCCATGCGCAGGCCGTGCTGCGCTCCCTCGAAGAGCAGCCCCGCCACCGGCGCATCGTGCGCCCTCAGCAGCTTCACCATCTCCTCCATCTGCGCCGGCGGCACCACCCGGTCCTCCTTCCCCTGGACGAACATGATGGGGCAGCGCACCTGGTCCGCGTGGAAGAGCGGCGAGCGCTCCCTCAACGAATGCTCCGACTCCGGCATCGGCCCGAGGAGCTGATCCACATAGTGCGCCTCGAAGTTCGCCGTCTGCGACACCAGCGACAGCAGGTCCGAGATGCCCGCGTAGCTGGCCCCGCAGCGGAGGATGTCCCGGAAGGCCAGCAGCGACAGCGTGGTGAAGCCTCCCGCGCTGCCGCCCCGCGCCGCCATCCGCTTCGCGTCCACCTGGCCCTCCAGCACCAGGTGGCGCGCCGCGTTGGCGCAGTCATCCACATCCATGACGCCCCAGTTGCCGTACAGCGACAGCCGGTACTCGCGCCCATAGCCCGTGCTGCCCCGGTAGTTGACGTCCACCACCGCGAAGCCGCGGCTGGTGAAGTACTGGATGTTCCAGTCCAGCGCCGAGGAGGCACTGCCCGTGGGGCCTCCGTGGTTGTGGATGAGCAGCGGCGGCTTCTCCCCCTCGGGGGCCCGGAAGGCCGGGTTGGTGGGCGGGTAGTACCAGGCGTGCGCCACCGCTCCCTCCGTGGTGCGGAACGTCAGCTTCCGCCCCTCCGAGAGGTAGGGCTTCACCTCCTCCGATACCTGGCTCGCCCCCTTGAGCACCTCGGCGTGGCCGGACTCCAGCTCCAGCTTCACCACCGAGGCGGGTTGCTTCGGCCCTCCCCCGATGAAGAAGGCCGTCCCGAAGGTCGCGCGCACCTGCGCCAGCTCCGTGTACTCCGTGGGCAGCTCGGTGAACTGCCCCAGCACGACGTCCAGCCGCCCCAGCTTCCACTGGCCCGCTTCGTTGAAGGCACACACCACGTGCCGCGGTGAGGCGAAGGCATACGTGGACATGCCCAGGCTCCACTGTGGCGCGCCGAACTCCGCCGCGCGCTCCAGCACCGGCGTCACGCTCCTCCCCTGCAGCCGGTAGAGGTTCCACCAGTTGTGCCTGTCACTCACGAAGTACAGCTCGCCCTGCGGCGACCACTGCGGCTGGAAGATGGACTCGGTGCTGCTTCCGGCCACCAGCCGCGCGTGGCGCAGCTCCCCATCCTCGTCCACCTCCGCCACCCACAGCTCGCACCCGTCCCACGGCATGTTGGGGTAGTCCCACTCCAGCCACGCCAGGCGCTTGCCGTCCGGGCTCAGCCTCGGCGAGGCGTAGAAGTCCCGGCCCTCGGCCAGCACCTTCTGCCGGCGCCCGTCCAGGTCCGCCGCCACCAGCGCAATCCGTGGCTGCCCGTCCCGGAGGTTGCGCCAGTCCTCGCGCACGCACAGCACCCGGTTGCGCGGCCGGTCCATCACCACGTCTCCGTACCGGTGCCTCCCTCCCGTCTCCGGGGTGATGGGCAGCGGCGTGCGGCCCGGATTCACCCGGTACAGCCGCTGGTCCGCCTGTCCCGGCCCGTGCTCGTCGTTGACGAACACCACCAGCCCCTCGGACACCGCGAAGCTGCCACCGCCGTACTCGTATACCCGGCTGCGCGCGCTGTAGACGTGCCGCGTCGGCGTACTCCCCACCGTCGGCAGTATCTCCGTGAGGTTGCCATCCGGCGTCCTCCGGACGATGGCCGAGCGCCCCTGCTCGTTGGGGCGCACCTCCAGCCAGTACACGTCATCGCCATCCACCGCCACCTCGCTCAGGGAGATGGACTCGGTGGCGATCAGGTCCGCGGTGATGGGGGACTTCCAAGAACCGTAGGGAGCCTCCCGACAGGCGAGTGTCATGAGTGGCCTTTCCTTGGAACCTCAGGGGTTGCGAAAGGCTTGTGTACACGGCACCGCGATGTGTGGGGGAGGGCTCCCCAGGGCGCACCGTACGAAAGGAGGGGGTTCTGCTCACCAACGAACGTTGTGCCGTTCAGCGCGAGGGCCGGACGTTGTCGACAATCCACTGGAGGTAGGGGGCATGCCCCTCGGCCACGTCCAGGCGCAGCACCTCGGGGCAGTCGTAGGGATGGAGCGCCACCACGCGCTCGCGCAGGGCCTCGAAGAGAGGGGCTCGCGACTTGAGCAACAGCAGCGCTTCCGGCTCGTCGTGTACTTTTCCCTCCCAGCGGTAGATGGAGCGCAGGCCGGGAACCACGTTGCCGCACGCCGCCAGTCCCTCCTCCACCAGGGCGCGGGCCAGCTCCGCGGCCTTGTCGGCCGTGGGCGCGGTCACGAGGACGATGATGGCATCCGTCACGGGGAGACCTCGTTGCAGTCAGGGTTCGCACCCAGGCATACCCGCCCGCCTCCTCGCTGGAAAGGGCCGGCGAGCAGCGGACGCGCGGCGAGTTGGCATATGCTCCGGGCGGGAGCGCTCCAGGAGCGGCTCCTGCGTCCCTGGCGCCAGGGGGCGTCGAATGTCACGGGGGGAGACGAGAGATGCTGCCTGCCACGCATGTCGAGCCGAGGAAGAAGCTGTTGCTCGTCGATGACTCGCAGACGGTGCTGCTGCTGCACCGGATGATGCTGGCCCACTGGGGCTACGAGGTGCGCAGCGCGAGGGATGGGCAGGAGGCGCTGGCGAAGGCCATCTCCGAGCGGCCGGACCTCATCCTGATGGACGTGGTGATGCCGAGGATGGACGGGCTCCAGGCCTGCCGGGCCCTGCGCGCGTGCAGGGAGACGATGGATGTCCCCATCCTCTTCGTCACCGGGTGCAGCGAGCCGTCCTGCGTACAGGAGGCCTTCGCGAGCGGCTGCACCGACTACCTCGCCAGGCCCTTCGACTCGGAGATGCTGCTGGCCAGGGTGCGCCAGCTCCTGGGGGAGTGAGCGGGAGGCGCGTGGATGACGGTGGGCAAGCCGTCGTTCTCTGCTACGGTTGACCTTGGAGGTGGCCCACCCTGGGTTACTATTCGAATAGGCTCGCCCTTTGGCGCTACTTCGTGAGGGAGTGCTCGCCGAGCCACGCCTGCTGTTCGGCGTCAACGCCCGTCGGACCCGGTCGGATGATGAGGCGATCCGTGGAGGGGATGTTGACCTCGAGCGAGGTCTCCGCTGTCACCTCATCGTCGACCGAGAGCGTCACCTTCTCGGGAATCTTGAGGGCAAGTGCCTTGAAGGTGCCTCGGTCGTCGACCAGGAACGCATACGCGAACTGGCGCTCCTTGTCCGTGACGTGCTCCCCTCCGTTCTCTGACTCCGAGAAGCTCTCTCGGAGACGGACCCAGAGCACCCGGCTGGATGAATCCTCCAGAGGCTGGAGTGCCATACCGATGGGCTTCACCTGCTGCCAATAGTCAGGTGTGAAGGGGTACTGTGTAATGAGAGAGCTGTAGGCGATGGGGCCGTCTTTCCGGTGCTTCCGTACGACCAACCACTGCTGCATGCCTCCTCGAGGCTCGGTGTGCTTGGCCAGGTGAACCAAGGTGAACTGCCAGGAGCCATCCTCCAGGCTCTCGACGGCCTCCCAGAAGGAGTCCAGTGGCTCGTCCTCTACGTTCCATTGCAGGGCCTCGGCAAAGTCGCTCAGGAGCACCTGTTTGCTCTTTTCCTTGGCGATGGCATCCGCAGGCATGAGCGTGGGCGGCTCCACGGGCGCTTCGGTCCGGGGGCCAGCGTCCGCACTCCCGGCGTCCTCGTCGGTCGTCTTCGAGCCAGTGCTTCCGCCATCAGGGACGCCACCATCCGAGGGCTCGTTCCAGAGGGCTTCAAAGGTAGGGGAAACGCCTGGCTCCGCCGTGAATCCATCATCGCCCGCATCGGGAGACTCGGGCTCCACGAGTCCTGTCGGCTGGCCATCCAGGATGCGTCGGACGATGCGGCCGTCGCGGATGGCATATTTCGCGCCCGAGTCGAGCGCGGGATACGCGCGTCCGCAGTAGGCGTGGTTCTCGTGGATGTAGACGAAGACGATGTCTCCCCGTCGGATGACCCGGTAGAGCTGCGCCTCCTGCCTGCTCGAACAGGGCGGGTTCCTGGCGCCTGGAGGGAGGAAGTCGTTGGCCGCGATGACCAGGGCCTGGAGCATCTCGCCATCCAGTTCATATGGCTCGCCGCCCGCGCCGACCTCGATGGCCTCCTCCTCGAAGAACTGCGGGAAGACGATGGACCTGTCTTCCTCCAGTGGCGCCCGGGACGAGAACGGGTTCCACAGGCACCCGGAGAGCACGACGGCGAGGATGAGAGAAATGCTTTTCGGCTTCATTTGGCGTTCTCGAAGGAAATTCAAGGGATGGCACATGCTATTCCCTCTCAATCCTGAATGTCGTGGCGCTGCTCCAGATGACCTTGCCGATATTCTTCCCCTTCCAGGTGCTTCCCGACTGGTTCCACTTCAGCAGTTCACGAGTGGCCGGGATGTACTGGTAGAAACCACCGCAGGAAGGGTTTCGGCCAGTCTCCGAGTTCGAAAAGAATGCGATGACAGCGATCGGCACCTTCCGTTCCCTCGTCTCGACGACCAGTTCATGAGCATTGGCCATGGCGGCGGCGAGCCGGATGTCATTTTCGGAGAGTTCGCCTGCGAAGGGGTGGTTGTGGAGAATGAAGATGTATTTGATTTTGTCTGGTGGATATCGCGGGTCGTCCACGCGCGGAGGAAGCAGGCAGCTTGCTGCTCCGTTCAGGGCACTGCCCGGCTCCTCCTGGTCCGTCAGCATGCTCAGTTCATACTTGCGCGCCGGGGTGTAGTAGAGCCAGGCGCAGTACTCGGTGGCGACTCGCGTGGCGAGTGCAGGGTCTGCTTTCTGGAGATGCACCACGGTTGCGTTCGGCTTCGAGAGAATCCGCGGGCAGGCCGCTTGCACGGCCTCCGAGAAGGAATCGAACGGCCCGAAGTTCTCCAGTGGCCCTGGGATGAGTTCCGAACTCCCTCCGGACCCGGGGCGCCAGACATCTGGGTCGATGCGCTGGGGGGGGACACGCACGCCAGTTCGAACAGGAGTGTGGTCTGGAGACAATTCTTGATAGAACTCATTTTCTTCTAATTTAGTTGAAATTGCCCATTCTGTCAACAAGCAGCCAGCAAGGCGGCCGGGTCAAAGCATTGAAGGGAAGCCTTGGATGGGCGCAAGACTCACTTCGTCAAGCGTTTGGAGATGTCGTTGCGCATCGGGGGTGTTTCTCGGTGTCCGGGCGTCATGAAGAGCAGGTCCAGCAGAAACTGGAACTCCGTGCGGCCGAGCCCCATAGCCGCCACCAGTTCGGTTCGGTCTTTCCGCTGAAGAGGACGCGGAGTGTCTGCAGGCGCTCGTTCTTCAGCAGGCGGAGGATGCGCTGCGGACCATGGTGGTAGAGGTAGCTCGTGGCCACCCTCACGTTCGGCAGGGCTCGCTCGGGGGAGGAGAAGCGCTGGACGAAGTCCTCCAGCAGGCGCCCCATGCTGACCGCGTCGTCCGTGTTGTCCGCGATGAGGTCATGCCCCTGGAACAGGATGCGCGGCAGGCGGTGGATGAAGTGCGTCCCCGGGGCCGTGTCTGCTATCCGTGATACCTGTCCCAGAGCCTGGGGAATCTCTGGTGGAGTTCATCCTCGCTCCAGCGCTCCCCGGAGGGGACCGTAGGAACGGCTCGTGGATAGGGCGGGAGCTCGCGCCCTGTCCGCTCCTCATGGACTTGAGCGGGAACATGGGAGAACGCTTCGAAGAAGACGTCTTCGACTCCGGGGGCATCGGCGACGTCGAGCAGCGACTCCGGATTCGACAGGGCGTCCTCGAAGACACGCCGCCCCATGGAGATCAGCCAGCTTCGAAAGTCCTCGAAGCCATCATCCGAGCAGCCACCCGCGATGATGTACGCGGCTCCCCACAAGTCCCAGTGATATGCCCTGTTCATCTGGGAGCGGAAGTGGTTGGCGAAGTCAACCACCTCGCCGGGGGGGAGTCTCAGCAGCGCGTCTCGGAGTTCCGCGAGCTGCTGCTCCATGTTTCCTTCCGCGCGAGCCGGGTCGAATCGGCTCCGGGATGAATCAATGATTTGCCAGAAGTGCTCGGCGTTCATGTGGGTTCTCTCGTGATTCGACGTGTCAGTTCATATGTGAGGATTTCTGCCCCACGAGCAGGGGAAGATCCCTGTTCAGAAGACCGGGAACGAAGTCGCTGTTCCAGCCCACTGTGCCCCACAGTGCCTCTGCCTCTTCCCTCAGGACCGTGAACTCTGATGGTGGAATCTCGATTTTCTGCCCTTTGGCGCTACCATCTAGCTACACTTTGAAGTGCCGCGACGAGAGGAAGGAACGGCTTTGCTCCAGCATGAAGTACCCATGCTCGTCTCCCAGTACGTAGGGAGCCATGATGTACTGGGAGGTTTTCGTGTCGCGATACATCAGGTAGGCGTCGAGGAGTGTTAGTATCGCGAGTGTTTTTGTCGCGGTTCCTCCAACCTTTCTCTCGATAGGGTGCCATGATTTGCCTGTGGAAACCTTGTGCCTGGCCTCCCAGGTTCCTGTGTCCGCCGAGGCATTGATTTCGTTGAGTAGCTTCGTTTTTTTTTGGCCCGGAACCCTGTTCTGGTTGGTGGCTTCGACTTCTGTTCGCACTTGATCCAGGGCTCGTTGCTCGGCAGCGCGTAGCGCCTCGGTTCTCGCGCTCAGCGTTGTCCCTCTGTTGGAT
>QKJM01000358.1 GCA_003249315.1 Archangium sp. | reverse complement strand
CCTGGATGCCCGCCTTGCGGCAGCCCTGCGCATAGCCCCAGAGGAACGGCCAGGGGAAGATGACCCCGTCCTCCGGGTTGTACGAGATCGCCAGCGCCCCCTTCAGCGTGAGGCCCGGCACCACGTCCCGCGCCTCGTCCACCGTCAGCAGCCGCGTGGGCACCCCGTGCTTGTTGTGCAGCGCCACGTTGGCTTCCAGCCGCTCCGCCACCGCCTTCGTCTGCGCCATGAAGAGATAGCCGCCCTGGCGCAGCCACACGTTGATGCCCAGCTCGCGCGCGAACTGCTTCATCAGCGAGATGGAGCGCCTGGCCAGCTCCACATTGGCCGACGTGCCCCACTGCATGCGCACCCCGCCACCGTTGCGCCCGGATGCGCCCGCGCACAGGTAGCCCCGCTCCAACACCACCACGTCCGTCTCGCCGCGCTGGCTGAGGTTGTACGCCAGCGCCAGGCCCATGATGCCGCCGCCGATGATGACCACCTTCGCCCGTGATGGCACCGGGCCTTCCGGACGCAGGGCCGGGGGAAAGTCCGTCAGCTCCTCCGGTACTCCCCCCACCGGAGGCCGGGACTCGTCCACGGGCGCCGAGGCCAGCAGCGCCAGCTCCGTCGGGTACACCGGCGGCCTCGGCGTGAAGGGCACCAGTCCCTCGGGCGCCTGCGCCTTCTCCTTCGCCAGCAGCGCCGCCACCGCCGACAGGCAGCTCTTGCCCTGGCAGATGCCCGTGCCAAAGCCCGTGTAGCGCTTCACCGACTCCACATCGCGGTAGCCCCGCGCCACCGCGTGCTTCACGTCGTCGACGGTGACGTCCTCACACGAGCAGATCAGCGCCTTGCTCATGACAGCCCTCCGAGGAGCGCCTCGGCCGCGCGCCGGCCACTGGCCGCCGCCTCCGCCGCGCTCTTGCCGCCAGTCACATCTCCGGCCACGTACACGTCCTTCGCCGCCGTGCGCCCATCCTCCTCCGCGGCCACCTTGAACACCCCCAGCGCCTCGTCGAACTCCACCCGCGCGCCCCCTTGCCGCGCCAGCTCGAAGCCGGGGCTCGTCGGCACCGACACCAGCACCGCGTCACACGCCACCTTCACCCGGCGGCCGGCCGCGTTCATGTAGCTGAGCGCCTTCACCGCGCCGCGACCATGCGCCTTGGGCTCGCTCCCCAGGGCGCTCCCCTCGGGCGCCTCCGCGGGCACCGGGCCCTTCAGGTCCACCACCGCCGCCACGGTGACTCCGTTCGACGTCAGCAGCTTCGCCAGCGCGTACAGCTCCGGCCCCCAGCCCACCAGCGCCGCCACCTCGGGCGCCACCGCGTACCGGCGCAGCAGCAGGCTCGCCGCCCGGCCCGCGTACACACCCGGAAGATCATTGTTCTCGAAGGGCAGGGTGGGTGGGTGTCCCCCCGGCGCCAGGAGGAAGCGCTCCGCGTACACCTTCAGCAGCCGCGGACCCTCGGGCCCCTCAGCCACCACCGCCAGGAAGCGGCCTCCCTCGTCGTCGAACAGGCCGATCACCGTGGTCCGCGTGCGCACACTGCCTGCGGGGAAGGTTCCCAGCTCCGACAGCTCCGGCCCGTCCTGCTCCGGTGTTCCGGAGAGGAGTCGGCCTCCCGGCGCGTCCTCGCGCTCGAAGAGGAGAAAGGGCAGGCCCTTGTCCGCCAGCACCCTCGCCGCCGACATGCCCGCGGCGCCTCCGCCCACCACCGCCACCCGGGCTCGTAGCTCCTGGGCCGGCATCCGCTGGGGCGCCGGACCCGAGGGCAGCAGCCCCAGACCCGCGAGCTCTCTCGCCACCTTGGCCATCACCTGCTCGGCCACCGGCACCCCGGCGAACATCTCGTGGTGATCCATCCCCTTGGGGAAGAACCAGTCGATCGCCTCGAAGAGATCGCCCTTCGCGGAGGGCCATGCGTTCTGCCGCTCCAGCTTCATGCCTTCGCGGGCTGGCACGCGGCAGGTGTAGACGTTGGGCACGCCGTCCACGCGCATCAGGCAGTGCGAGCACGCACCGGCGAAGCAGTAGGGGCCTCGGGCGCGGTGGTACTTGATCGACCGGGCGAACACGGACTCTCCGGCGGCCACGAGCGAGCAGGCCACTGGCTCGCCCTCGATCGCGGGCACCGCTTCGCCATCGAGATCCACGGTGATGGACTTGCCGCGCGCGGCGGCGTCAGGGAGGCGTCGCATAGGGTGCGCGGACAATGTCGCAGCCGGCATCTACGGTCAAAGGCTGTGGAGCAGCCTGCATGTCCAACGCGGCGCGTCAGCTCTGAAAAAGACTTCGGGGATCGACCGCGGTCCTCTGACCCGCGTGCCGACCCCCAGTGGGGTACTCCTTCAACCCGTGTCGCTACACCGCCGAGTGCTCCGGGCCGATGGGCTCTGGCATCCCCTTCGGCTGGTATCCGAACCGGGTCCGGATGACCGCGCCGAAGGCCACCAGCGTCGCCAGCGTCAGCGCCAGCGGACCCACCACCGGGAGGTGCCCCACCACCAGCAGCACCACCAACCCCAGCGCCAGCACCATCGCCTGCGTCTTCCGGCCTCGCATCACCGGCAGCTTCAGTCCGAGCTCACTCGCCAGCGCCGCGAACCCCAGCGCCGTCGTCAGCCAGGCCACCACCCACAGCGCCACCACCACCGGAATTCCGATCAGCGTCACCGCCAGCACCACTGAGATGGGAATCATCGCCAGTGCCCCCATCAGCCCCACCACGCCAGTCCTCACCGGCTGCGAGCGGATCTCGGCGCCCAGCTCCTTCATCCGCGCCGGGAAGAACATCTGCCCCAGGAAGCCCAGCCCGAAGAGCACCGCGAACCACACCAGGAAGGCCGCGATGCCATCGCCATGCCTCTCCCTGCGCTCGGCCCGAGCACTCTCCGCCTCCCTCAGACTCTCCTTCA